>BTTF01000001.1:0-53862 GCA_036244995.1 bacterium
ATCTGGCTTCCTTCTTCGTATAATTCATATTTTGGAAGTTTTAATGACAGTTTGTGAATCTTGATAGCCAGAGCATATGATGTTCTGTAAATTTCCAGGTCCTTATAATTCTTCATTCCTCTTCTCTCTTAACCCGCAACGCTTTTTCTTTTCCTAACCCGCAACTCGCAACAGTCCTTTATCCTCTCAACCCGCAACGTCTTTTTCTTTCTTAACTCGCAACTCGCAACAGTCCTTTTCTCAACCCGCAACGTCTTTTCTTTTCCAACCCGCAACAGTTTTTATTATCTTAACCCCTGAACTCGTGCCAATCCTGTCTGCACCGGCCTGAAGAAAGGAGACCACCTGCTCAAGGGTTTTTATCCCGCCTGCCGCCTTTATTGCAGCCCTGCCGGAGACCGCCTCTCTCATAAGTTCAATATCCCTGACTGTTGCACCCCTTGGGCCAAAACCGGTCGAGGTCTTTATAAACTCTGCACCTGCCTCTACTGCCGACTGAGAGGCCTTGCTAATCTCCTCGTCCTGCAGACAGCCTGTCTCAAGGATTATCTTGTGTACAACCTTACTGCTTGCCATCACTATGGACTCTATCTCTCTCTTAAGATCATTCCATCTGCCCATTTTTGCCATGCCTGTGTTCATTACGATATCAAGCTCATCAGCTCCGTGCAGCACCGCCTCTATCGCCTCATAGACCTTCACTGACGTAAGGACAGCTCCTGTGGGAAAACCGACAACCGTACACACCCTGACAGTGCTCCCCCTGAGAAACTCCCGTGCCTTTGCAACAAACACAGGACTGATGCAGACAGAACAAAAGCCGTACCTTAACGCCTCTTCACACAACCTGAAAACATCATCCTCCTTTGCATCAGATTTCAGGAGCGTATGGTCTATAACCCGCGCAATGTCATCCGGCAGATATTTCTTCATTCACATGCTCCTTATAGGCACTTATAAGCCTCTCTGTAATCTTCCCTATGGCATACCTCTTACCCTCAATCTCCGAGACCGGCATAATCTCTATCAGGGAATTTGTAAGAAAAACCTCTTCTGCTTCGTAAAGTTTTTTGGTTCCAAACAAGCCCTCTTGTACTACAATGCCCTTCTCTGCGGCTATCTCAAGCACCACCTGTCTTGTAATACCATCCAATATACCGGCCTCAGGAGACGGAGTATACAGCACGCCTTTAGTGACAAGGAAGAGATTGCTTACGGCCCCCTCGGTCAGATACCCCCCGTGGTTGAGCATAATAGCCTCAAATAGACCCCTCTCGGATGCCTCAGCCCTTACAAGTATATTATTCAGGAAATTAAGGGATTTTACCTGAGAATCGATCGGGTTTCTGCAATTCATCCTCTCTTCAGATATACAGGCCCTTACGCCGTCCCTGTACATAATTTCCGGATGGGGCAGCAAAAACTCTCTTGCAGTAATAACTATGGTGGGACTGTCACAACCCGTAATATCCATGCCCCTGCCTCCCACACCCCTGCTGATCGTCAATCTTATACAGGAATCCTTGAGTTTATTGAGTTCCAGCAGTCTGTAGAGCACATGCGTGAGGGCACTGCCGGTCCAGGCCTTCTTTATGCGAAGCATCTCAAGCCCACTGAAGAGTCTCTGCAGGTGTTGATCGAGCCTGAATATATGCCCCTTATAAACCCTCATGGTCTCAAAAACACCATCTCCATAAAGGAAACCCCGGTCAAAGACAGACACCCTTGCCTCAGACTCCGGAATATATTCACCATTCATATAAACATACATAACTCATGTATATTATCAAAACCCGGATATTTTGGTAAAAACAGGGCATAAGATGAACCTCCGGAACTGCCGATAAAAACCTGTCAACTTTTGGAAAGGGATACGGATACAGAGTTTGAACGGATTTAATTATCACTTTTGTCTCACCCGGATGGTGAGTCGTGATAATTTCCTCGGAGCCCCGGCTGGACGCCGGGACGAGAATGAGTGAAAACCCTGTGTCCGTGTCCCTTTCTATAACGCTATCGCTATTTCGGGAAACTCTCCTGATTGGCTTTTTCACGAGAATTTATATTAAATTAAAGGCTTCTATGAACTGGAGACTGACAGAAAAGGTAAAGGCAGCGGGCTGAGCCGGGAAACTGGGTCCGGGAGACCTGGAAGAGATAATCTCAGGCCTTACACCACCAGAGGATGAGCGGGTCATCATACCTCCCGGTGACGACGCAGGGATTTTTATGCTCAAAAAAGGGCTTGCCCTCGTTGAAACCGTGGACGTTATAACCCCCCTTGTCAACGACCCCTATACTTTCGGGGCCATAAGCTCGGCAAATTCCCTGAGCGATGTCTATGCCATGGGAGGAACACCTCATACAGCCCTTGCCATAGCGGGCTTCCCTTCCTGCGACTACGGCCCTGAGGTGCTGAAACAGGTTCTGAAGGGTGCCGAGAACGTCCTTGACAGGGCAGGAGTGCAGCTCATGGGAGGACACTGCTTTGAGGACACTGAGCTGAAGTTTGGTCTCTCGGTTACCGGAACAGTGAATCCTGACAGGATACTCAGAAAGGATGGAGCCAGGGAAGGCAACATCCTCATAATAACCAAACCCCTTGGCACCGGTGTGCTCACAACGGCTTTAAAGGGCGGCAAGCTAAAAGATATTGATATGGAAGAGGCCGTCAGATGGATGTTGACACTTAATAACCGTGCATCAGAGCTCGCTCTACAGGCAGGAGCCCATGCATGCACTGACGTTACAGGATTCGGCCTGTTGGGGCATGCCTTTAATATGGTAAGGGATACTGATACGGATTTTATTTTCAGGCTGCAGGATATCCCTGTTATGCACAGGGTGCAGGAGATGATCGACAGGGGCATGGTTGCTGAAGGTGCATACAACAACATGAAATATCCGAGAAACAGGATAGAGTTTCAGGACAATATTACTGAAGAAGAAATGCTGTTACTGTTTGATCCACAGACCTCCGGGGGACTGCTTCTGTCATTGGGGGAGGACGGACTCCGGGTCTTCAGGGAAGCAGGTATGTTTGCAAGGGCAATCGGTCACGTGGTTAAGGGGAGTGGAAAGATAAAGGTCAAAAAAGGATAACTACGATTCGTGAGACAGCAGTTTGTCGTAGGGATAACTCTTCAGATACTCCAGGAATTCGTCTACTGCATGAGAGAAGACCGAATATTTTTGTGAAACAAGTGAAAAATCCCTCATCATCTTTTCTTCCTTGAAACTAAGCATCTTCAGAGTGCCGAACTTCGCCTCTTTCAGGGCAGCCCACCTTGAAACAATGGAGATACCCATGCCGTTTTCAACTGTATGCTTGATGGCCTCTGTGCCACCGAGAATCATGAATATCTTCATATTCTGAGTAGTTATCCCGTGCTTGGTAAAATACTTCTCTATAACCTGTCTGGTACCGGAACCCTCTTCCCTGAATATAAAGGGCTCCTTTGTTATATCAAGAAAGGATATATCTGCCTTCTTTGACCATGTATGTTGAGGGGGCACGATAAGACAGAGTTCATCCATTATGAGTCGTTCCACTGCTATCTTCTGTTTTGTAACATCTCCCTCAACAAGTCCCAAGTCTATATTTCCTGACTTGAGGAGCTCAATAACCCTCTTTGTATTGCCGATTTGCAGATGAATTTTTATCTTTGGACGGGTCTTTCTGAAATCCGCTATGACCTTTGGCAGCAGATAATTCCCTATTGTGGTACTTGCCCCCAGTGCAATGCTCCCCTTAACAAGACCTGTCAAATCCCCAACCTCTTTCTCCGCTGAGGCATAAAGTCCCAGGATATGTTTTGCATACTTATACAGGACCTCTCCCGCAGGGGTAAGGGTAACGGCGTTGCTCGATCGGTCAAAGAGTTTGGTCTCGTAAAGCTCTTCAAGTGCCTGTATCTGGAGGCTTACAGCAGGCTGGGTGAGGTGGATAATCTCCGATGCCTTTGAAAAACTTTTTGTCTCTGCTACTGTGCAGAACACCCGTAGCTTATGGTCGTCCATTGCCATACTTATAAAGTATAACACAAATACAATTAATAAGTTAATAAGAAACAATAATCGTAAAACAGTGATTACGAGATGAAAAGGACGGGGTCTTTACATAAAGGATAGAAAACCGGTCTACTTTGCACAGCACACTGCAAGTTAGACCGGTCTCCTTCAATGTCAACAAAAAATCACTGCAATCAACTACTCCTCAAAGTCAATCTTGTAAGCAACATTCACGGTGCTGCCTGAAGAGTCAAGTGCATGGTAGTACTCAACCTCTATATTGCCGGAAGTCACAGGAATCTGGTCTGCACAGATAATCCGGTCTGTCCCTCCTGTTTCATACTCAATCCTCGTCTCCTGAGTAATGAGAACGGTCACACCTGAAACCGTTAAGGAATAGGCATCTGAATCAAAGGTGTACGCCGCAGCCTCCAGATCAGGCTGCACCGTCAGGCCGGTGAACTCGGTCACACTCCTGTCGGGCAGATCACAGACCGCTGCAGCGATATCATCGTCACCGTCGACCTCAACCTTCGTGGCTACAAACCCGGTGCCATTCCAGGTTCCGTCAACCTCAACCTTCATCCCGACCTGCAGATCAGAGATACCCGAAATCCCGCATATTGTCCTCTCGTCATCGTCATCACAGGTGAATCGAACAGTATCCCCGGCAGACACGGTAATGATATTACTGTCGGGAATAAAGCCCTCTGCCTTTAACACGGTCAGGTCAAACCCTCCGGTGGTAAAGGACTGGATAATCCCCTTAAGCTCATAGTCGTCTTCCTTAATCTCCTGGTAGTTCTCATATTCAGAACCATCGGCATCGAGCACCACCTTTGCAGTCACGGTATTTGTGAGATCATCATACACAAACTGCTTGAGGTCGAAGTCAAGCACTACCCGCTCCGTACTCACCACATTGGAGGCCCCTGGTATGTCAATAACACATGTACCGTCATTACTGCAGGAGGTCCATGCATTCTCACCGAAAACGGGATTGGGTGAAACCTTCACCCCTGCATTGTCAACAAGTATCAACTCCTTTCCAACGGTGATAAGTACATCGCTGTAGCTGCCCTCAGGCAGTGTTCCGAGCTTGTCGAGCACACCGCTCAATTCGCTCAGATCATAGGTGAGTCCCCGGGAATCCTCAAAGACCGTTACAGCCGAGCTATCCACGGCATTCACAAACTCCACCTTGTAGATGGTCACGATAACCTGGTCGTAAGCATCCGTAACATCATCGGTAATGTAGACACTGGCTGTACGCGTGGTGGTCTCACCGCCGCCGCATGAGTAGAGCAGACCGGCAAAGGCCAACAAAAACGTTACAAGAACAACCTCCCTGAACCTTGATACCATTAAACGTTTCATCTTTCTGCCTCCTTTCGATTTAGTTAGATCTTTCTTTGCAGCAACCCGACAAAGTCAGTTAATCCTCTCTATCTCAACCTCATCGGCAACAAAGACGCTGCCCTGATAGACCCCGCTTACCTCAACGATATCGCCGGGGTCCTTCGTCTCATTTATCGCATTAAGGAAATCGTTTGCGGTGGTTATTACATTGCCGTTCTCGTCCTCAAAAGTGACACCCTGACCGCTGACGTTAACATCCACACCGAGTATCGAAAAAGACGCTGTGGTGGATACCACCGAACCGGCATCGACCGGCCCGCTCAGACTGTTCTCAGTCTCTGAAGGGTTCAGCCTCACCACCTTTACCGCAACGACCCGACCGCCGTCGTCAACAAAACCTCCGACTTCGATGAGGTCGCCAACCTGGAGATTATCAAGGGAAAAATTCCTCAACTGCAGGTCTGATTCATCATTAAAGATGGTACTGCTGTTGACGGTAATCTTGATACCGAAGACGGTGACCGCAGAGCTTTGAATATCCACATTCTCCACGGTCCCTTCAATCCCGACCTCTGTATTCTCATGGGAGAGGAACTCGACCTTCTCCGCCAGCAGCACACCGGCAGCGTTAACCGTCCCTTCCACTTCCAGCAGGACATTTACGGCCACATCACCCTGAAGGCCGTTTTCATATACTGTCTGGTCGTCCGTATAGACCCGCAGGCCGTTAACCTCGAAATCATTCGCGGAGGTGACAGTTGTCACGATCCCCTCAATACCCATCTCATTACCTGGGAGCGCAGCTTCAACAGGGTCCTCCACTTCGATATACGACGCAACAAGCGTACCTGCTGACAGGGAACCCTTGACTTCCACAAAGTCACCGTTCTGGAACTGTGGCTGATCAGTAACGCCACTGTAGTCAATGGACAATCCGTTTATCACAAATACACGCGAGACGGCATCAAAGGCCGAGACCACACCCTTGACCTCCTCACCTGAAGTCAGGGCCTTCAGTTCTATAAAAACAGCCCTTATATTGCCGGCAGCGTCAAAGAATCCGCTAACAACCACGGTATCTCCTGCAACAAGGTCAAGTAGGTTGCCGACCCCCTTGAATATCGTAGTTCCCTGGATCAGCACAGTCTGTCCCATAACAACAATCTGATCATTCACCGTATCGATAGACTGAACCGGCCCTATCACCTCTGGATCAAATGTGATGCTCAGGGCATTGGTCCCGCTCGCCTCGACTCTCACCTTCATACCCACATCAAGGTCGGCCTCCGTAACACCGGTATCATTGGCGGTTATTGCAGCCCCGGTGGTGCTGAACTCCACCCCGTTGACAAAGACACTGCCAAATCCCGTGATAACACCATTGTAAACCCCTGTCCCACTGATTCCACCTCCGGCAAGGTCTCCACCACCACCGCTGCACGAACCCAGCAGTCCCAGCGCCAGCAGAACAACCACCAAACTCTTCCAACCCGATTTCAATCCAACGTTTAACATGCTGAAAAACCCTCCATTTTTATTCTTCAAAATAAAATACGCCTAACCCTAACTTTTTTCGTCCTGTACCCTGAACAGATGGCTCCATATCCCTGTCATACTGTGAGATAACCCTGTCCATTGACTCGACAAACTCAGCCGCCATATCTGAAATACGGCCTCTGACCTCAAGGTATACCTCAACGGGAATATTGTCATATGAGACCTTTCTCTGAAAAAAGGCATCTGAGGGATTACTTGCAATATTGTGATGTATAGTGGAGATGAGCTCGCTGACATCCCTGCCCATAATGCCGAACTTTTCCACTTCTCCCTTTTTCACTATATAACCCCTGTTCAATAATCTCACCTGCCTGTCGTTCATCTCCACAATTCCGGCCCTGAGCATTTCATCAAGGATTGCCCTTGGGGGGACATCCCCACTGTAAGCCCTGACAAGGAGAGAAAAGCTTTTTTCATCGTCTTCAAAAGGAAGCCGGGCCGGCTTCCCCGCGCCGTCAAGAAAACGGGGATCCTTAATCCATCCGCTTATCACCCTGGCTGCCCGGTTGTAACGTTCCGCAGCCCCCAGGTCATAAGGCGCCTCAATCTCTTTCATCCTCTTAACTTCCTTGCGGGAGAGGCCGGTAATGGTGGAGATACGTGATATGGTCTGTTTTCTGCCAGGCACACCAAAGTCTTCCGAGGCAACGTCGACATAAACCCACTTGGCGATATCAGCAAAAGTACCATATGGAATATTGTTTTTTAAAAGAACACGCATGAGTGGCCTCAGTAATTTTATCAGTGTTGAGGCTATTATCCGCTTTACGTTGTCCATATTTGGTATTATATTCCCAAATTTCAGGTTTGTCAAGCAAAAGAAGATTAAATTTTTTTAAGAAAGTGCTCCTTGGGTGTCTTTTTGGTTGAATACGCGGGTTTGTTGTTTTAGCAGATAACCGGTAAATCCATAGCGGATATAGCAGTTTGTTATTTTATTTGGTGCCTGCCTGGTGCATTTTGGAGATTCAGTATACCCCTCTATCCAGAGTCCTGTACTGGATGGCTTCCGATATATGATGAGAACGTATCTCGCTGCTCTCATCGAGGTCCGCAATGCTGCGTGACACCTTCAGTATGCGCGAGTAAGCCCTTGCACTAAGGCCGAGTCTTTGCATGGCAGCCTCCAGTATGTCCTGTGCATCTTTTGTCACAACACAGTATTTCTTGATATGCCTGGTCTTCATCTGTCCGTTACAGTATATCCTCTCCTCCCTGAATCGTTCCTGTTGAATCCCCCTTGCCTTGACAACCCTCTTCCTGATCTCTGCTGAACTCTCCTCCTTATGACTGGAGGCCAGATCTTTATAATGAACTGCCGGCACCTCTATATGGATGTCTATACGGTCAAGCAACGGACCCGACACCTTTGTCCTGTACCTGTGTATCTGCCCCGGTGTGCATGTACACTGGTGCTTTGCATCACCAATGTAACCGCAGGGACAGGGGTTCATGGCAGCAACCAGCATAAACCCTGCAGGGTATGTAACAGAGGCAGCAGCCCTTGACACGGTCACCTCTGCATTCTCGAGAGGCTGCCGCAGGACCTCAAGTACATTTCTCTTGAATTCGGGCAGTTCGTCAAGGAAGAGGATACCGTTATGTGCGAGAGATACCTCGCCAGGCCTTGGAAATTGGCCGCCGCCTATAAGGGCCACGTCTGATATGGTATGGTGAGGAGACCTGAAAGGCCTGGTCGCAAGCAGGGAATGTCCTGAGCTAAGGGTGCCCGCAACACTATGAATCCTGGTAGCCCCAAGTGCCTCTTCAAACGTCATCCCCGGAAGTATGGTCGGAAGGCGCTTTGCCAGCATGGTCTTTCCTGAACCGGGGGGCCCTATCATGAGAATGTTATGTCCTCCGGAAGCAGCAACCTCAGTTGCCCTCTTTGCGTGCTCCTGCCCCCTGACCTCGGCAAAGTCCTCCTCATACTGCGAGGCTATATTTAAAACTTCTTCAAGGTCTGTCAAGTATGGCTCTACAGAGATATCTCCCTTTAAAAACTCTATAACCTCAGTGACATTACTCATTCCATATGCAGGGAATCCATCTACCACTGCAGCCTCCGGTGCATTCTCTTCCGGCAAGATAATCCCTTTAAGCCCCATATCCCTTGATTTTATGGCCATTGACAGGGCGCCCCTTACGGGTTTGAGCCTTCCGTCAAGAGATAGCTCTCCTGTCACCATGTAGCCTTTCAGCGATTCTGCAGCAAAAACTCCTTCAGAGGCAAGAACCCCGAGTGCAATGGAGAGATCAAAGGCGGACCCTTCCTTTTTCAGGTCCGCAGGCGCAAGATTCACGGTAATCTGTTTCAATGGAAAGACAAAACCCGTGTTCTTCAGTGCCGCCCTCACACGGTCCCTGCTCTCCTTGACCGCTGTATCAGGAAGTCCAACCAGGGAGAAATGAGGCAGCCCTTTTGAAGTAATATCCACTTCCACCTCAACAGGATGTGCCTCGATACCAATAAGAGTAGCGCTCAGGAGTCTGGAAAGCATGTTTTTAATTATATGGAGAACGTGACATTATTTCAAGTCTTTGACGAAGCCCCCCCCTTTTTCATAATATAAAACTCTGATGTTTACTGCTATACTTTAAACGTCTCAAGCGGAGGGCTGGTGAAGATCAGGGTATTTAATCCCAAGGTGAAGAACAGAATAGGCGTTTTTTTGCTGTTAAGCTCTGATATCCTTACGCTGTCAGTGTTTTTCTATTTATCGGCCTTTATAAGAGACAACATCATTCCCCTCGTATTCCATGAAGTACCGGTGTTTGAATACGGGATAGGCATGTATTACTGGATTTTTCCGATATGGTTCTTCATCCTCGCATATGAAGGGGCATACTCAAAGAGGTTTGCCTTCTGGGACGAGGCAAAGCTTCTCTCAAAGTGCACCCTTTTTGCCTCACTCACAATTTTTACCGTCCTTTTCATCGGAAAACAGGGAGCCACATTCTCAAGAATACTGCTTTTGACCATGTCCCTCCTGTCACTTCTGCTCTTCCCCGTCATAAGGACCAGAATAAAGAGACTCCTGTACTCTTTTGGACTAATGAAGAGAAAAGTACTGATACTGGGCACCGGTGAGGCAGGAAGACTCGCGCTTGCCGCACTCAGGAATGAACCCAATCTCGGCTATGACGTGGCCGGCTTTATTGATGAGGAGCCTAACGGCCAGAGAGACATAGACGGCGTAAAAATACACCGATACATAGACAAAATAGACAGGTACATAAAGATGGGCGTCATCCATGACATCGTGATAGCCAAGCCTGAACTCGACAAGCAAAGGCTTGTGAGGATTATAAACGCCATTCAGCACAAGGTGGAAAACACCCTCTACATCCCCGACATATCCGGTATCGCAGTGCTCGGCACGGAATTGAGGCATTTCTTTAATGAACAGACCTTTGTAATCGAAATAAAGAACAACCTTGCAAGACCGTTCAATTACATAGCAAAGAGGCTATTTGATTATACCGCCGGTTTTATACTTTTCCTGCTCCTCATAATCCCGGTACTGATTATTTCCATACTCATAAGAATAACATCAAGAGGGCCGGCCATATTCATGCAGCAACGGATAGGGAGAGGGGGAAGGCCTTTTATGTGTTATAAATTCAGAACGATGTATCAGGATGCAGAGGAACGATTGAAGGGTATCCTTGAAACTGACTCCGGAGCAAGGGCTGAGTGGGAGGAATACTGGAAACTCAGGAATGACCCGAGGGTAACAGGGCTTGGTGATTTTCTCAGAAAGACCTCTCTCGATGAACTCCCGCAGATATTCAATGTATTAAAGGGAGAGATGAGTCTTGTGGGACCAAGGCCTGTTGTTCAGGAAGAGATTGAAAAATACTATAAAGAGAAGGCCGAGTTCTACTATCGTGTGCCTCCCGGGATAACAGGACTATGGCAGGTAAGCGGCAGAAGCAACACTTCGTATGAATACCGCGTATCCCTTGACTCATGGTATGTAAGAAACTGGAATCTCTGGCTGGATATTGTTATACTGATAAAAACAACCAGGGTTGTATTAAAAAAAGAAGGGGCGTCTTAGGTGTTATAGGTGTTGGGTATAATGTTTCTGAACACATAAAATGTGAAACCCGGGGAGGGCTGAATGAAAGCAAATCTGATCGTCGTTATGTTTTTAGGTATTTTTCTTGTCTCTGGAGTAACCGCTGTCTCGGCGGATATACTGCAGAAGAAGGACATTAACAAGGCCACACTTGAAACCCTGACATCAGTCAAGGGAATCGGAGAAAAAAATGCATCAGTCATTTTAGGCTATCTGCAGGAACATGGGCCTGTAAAGGATATGGATGAACTGCTTAAGGTCAAGGGAATTGGAGAAAAGATTCTGGAAAAGATAAAGGAAGAGTTTGAGGTTAAGGATAAGGGCAGGACTCCCTGAATCAGCCTCAGGGCAGTACGCACACGCCATTTTGTCCCCGTTCGGAAACTGCACCAGGAGCCGCTTTGCAACAAGGTGTGTGTTTACAACTCCCAAACGTCAGCCAAAATGCCTCGGGAAAATTAGTTAGGATACTAACCCTTTCCCTGCCCTCATTGGGGCATAGGACAGCTCGGGAGTTCGGACTGTTCCTTTCTCACCGGTATATACCACAACAGACCATCCACAACCATGAGTATCCCCGCAACAATAAGGATGACATCAAATACCGACAATGAACTGAGCCCGAAATAGTGCAGCAGGCCGAGGCCGAGACTTGCAAAGGAAAAACCTGTCCGGATTAAGGCAAGCCCTGTCCTTGCCCGGGCATAGATGGTGCGGTAGCATGCAGCCATTGTCCGTTGTGCTCCAAGCACGCTCCTCTCCCGTGCAAGATGGGTGCGTTCCTTGCTGGATGGAGATGGGTAGAGAATTGTACAGTGGCTGGACAGCAAATCTGCAATACGGGCAAGCATGCTCTTCTTCATGGATATCTCAACATCAGTGGTTTCAATAAGGTGATAGCCCTTTAGAAAGCCCATGGTTGCAGAGGTCATTCCCACAAGAGTTTGGCGTTCCGGGGGATTCATTTCAGATCTCCGTATCTTCAGGTATCTTGATAGGCCAAAGAACCCGAGGAAAAATCCCGCAGCAATAATCGACCAGTAAAAGGGATATGTAATCGGCAGCTTGTGGGTTCGCATAAGGGTATTTGCTACGGCAATAAACCCGAGTCCCCACCTGAGGAAGGCAAGCCCGGTCCTTGCCGTTGCCATGTCGGTCCTGCAGCACGCCAGTCTCGTCCGCCACTGGGCCATGGTGGTGCGCCAGAAGGAAAGACCGGTCCTTTCGGTACCCCAGAGATAACCCGGCCTTGCATGAAGGAAGTCCTGGATAAACCACTGGATATCTTCTGCAAGGGCCACCCGGAATTCGTATTTCTCTGCCTTGATAAACCTCTTGGCCTCATCCAGTACCCCCGGATCTTCGGGATTGTTTGCCGCTATAATTACCGTATCACCATCCATGATGACCGGAAACCACAGGCTTATGGAAAGCATGTCTCCATTAACCGCCGATAATAATCCGGGCGGTATGAGCATTCTCTCGTCATACTCTATAGTGGGACATTGATAATACTCCGAAAGCGCCTTGAGCAAAACAAACCGCGGTACATCATACTCTCTGAGCAGAACTCTTTCAAGGTCGATGCTCCTTGCAACAGCCGTATGTTCTGCTTTACGGAGTTCCTCATCCGCCAGGATACCCCGTTCCACCAATATGAGAAATCTCTGCGATCCTGTGTTAGCGAGCATCATGATTGAAACCCACCTTGTCCCAATAACGGGCCGGCCGGCCGTAATCAGGAATAATTGTTTCCATATCTCCAAGACAATAGGGGAATTGTCTCCTTATCTTTTCAGCCGGGATATTCCAGTAAAGTCCATCGACAATGACTACCAGCCCGATCACTATCAGTGCAATATTAAATATGGCCCATGCAATATTTGCAGTGCCGAAATAAACCAGAAGCCCCGTGCCCACCGCGCATATGCTTCTTCCAGTCCTGATAAATGCCATTCCCGTCCTTGATCGGGCCATAACCGTGCGGAGTCTTGCCATCATATTTCTTCTGTCTGCGAGCACTGTCCTTTCAAGGGCAAGTCCCGTGGTAGCCCATATGCCCGGCCAGCAGGAGGCCTTTACCTGGGAAAAACGCTTATGGAAATCGCCGGGACCTCCAATCACCCTGTGAACAGGAAGGGAAATGAAATCCCAGGCCTTCCGGCTCTTTTTTCTCCTCTTCACCGATTCAAAACCCTCGACACCGGCACGGCGGCCAGGGAAATACCAGTAAAAGCCTTCCATGGCCATCATGATACCCGTCAGTATAAGGGCGGCATCAAATAACGTCCAGCGGCTGACGGGGAACTGCCTGAACAGCGCAATCCCAAGCCCGATAAAGACAATCCCCGTACGGGTAAAGGCAAGCCCTGTGCGCGCCCTTGCCATCATCGTTCTGTAACATGCAAGGACCGTTCTTTCCTCAGCAAAATCCGTCCTGTCACTGGCAAGAAATCTGCGTCTCATCACAGGAGTAAGGTTATCCCAGTCAGCACGGAGTTTATCCGCTCCGTCAATGGTACCGGTACGCGTAAAAAAAGGGTTGTTGTCGGGGTTTTGAACCTCAAGCACCGTGGTCGCCCAGGTCGGAACTGTAGCAGTACAGTTTAAACGTTTCTTTCCGGCCTTCCGGGTCGGCAGGTAGCATCTGAATCCATTCACTGATAAAACAACCCCGGCTACTAAAAATAATGCTTCGATTACGATTAAATACCCTGCACCGAAAATCCTGAGAAGCAGCAGGGCAATGGCTATAAAAGCTATCCCGGTGCGGAGGAAGGCAAGCCCTGTTCTGCCCTTTGCCATAGAGGTCCTGTAGCATGACATCAGGGAACGCCTGTCCGCAAGGAAAGTCCTGACCTTGGCAAGGGGGGTCCTGCCGCCCGAAAAAGGAAATCCCGGATTCACATCATTGTTGTTTTCAATAATCCTGACGAGGTCTGAAGGCAGGGCCACAATGAAATCGATTTTTTCCACGCCGAGGCTCTTTTTTATATCTTCAACTACCGCTGTGTCATCCGGCCTGTATGCAATCACTTCAGCCCTGTCCTGCATAACGGAAAGGGGAAACCAGAGAGCCTGCTTGAGCTTCTCCATGCCCATGCGTCTTGTGAGGAGGTAAGAAGCCATAACCTCCTCCTCATACTCTACAAAGGGATAACCGTAGAACCCGGAAAGACAGAACAGGATCTCATGCTTTGGAATACCCCTGCTCATCAAAAGTTCTTCAGGGTATTTGCCTGAATCTTCCGATTCCTTTATGATCTCATCCAGATCTTCCCTGGTCAGTAATCCCCTGCTGACAAGTCTTTCAAATTTAGTATCCTGCATAAACTCTTAGTATACTACAATATGGGACTTCAAGGAAATTCCGGGCTCACCCCCCCCTATTACCCATTTCAGCTTAAGGCTGTTTTGGGTAACGGAGCCGACCTTGACAGGTCAGTCTGACCACATCTTGCACAGACGATTGTACCCCCCCACGCATCCTTTGCAAAAGCTTTACCGCGGGATCGTCAAAACACTCCTCATGCCATTCATACAGATGGGCACTGTATGCCTGTTTTCTTGTAAAAAGGGGTATAATAGTCAGCAGAAAGATATCCGGGTGCTGCCGGGATAAGCTTATCTTTATGCCGCTACCGGTTGACACACAGTCACACTTCCAAGAATGAACATAATAGAAGAATTTATAGAGAAAGAATCAACAAGTGGCATATTGCTGATACTTGCGACTGTTTTGGCATTAGTATTCAGTAATACCTCGTTATCAGTATGGTATGACTCCTTCCTGCATGTCCCTGTGGGAATACATGTCGGCACATTAAATCTGGAAAAATCTCTTTATCACTGGGTAAATGATGGTCTGATGGCGATTTTCTTTCTGTTAATCGGCCTGGAAGTAAAGAGGGAAATAGTAGAAGGTCATTTATCATCTTTAAGCCAGGTTGCACTACCTGGAATTGCAGCCGTTGGCGGAATGGCTGTTCCAGCGGTAATCTATTTAATATTCAACCAAAACCATCCAGTCGCGGTAAATGGATGGGCAATACCGACTGCGACTGATATTGCCTTTGCGTTAGGCGTTCTCTCCCTGTTAGGCAAGCGGGTTCCGGTTTCTCTTAAACTGTTTTTAATGACGTTGGCAATTATTGATGATTTGGGGGCAATTATAATTATTGCCATATTCTACACAAGCAAACTATCCATGTTATCCATCGCGGTTGCAGCAGTTTCTTTTGCAGTTTTAATCACTCTTAACAGATTTGGTATCTCAAAGAAAGCGGCTTATTTCATCGTTGGCAGTGTATTGTGGGTTAGTGTTCTTAAATCAGGGGTTCATGCAACATTGGCAGGCGTGATATTGGCGTTTACTATTCCACTGCACGCAAAGGGTGAGAATAATAAACCCGTATCACCTGCAAAAGAGATAGAACATGATCTTCATTTCTGGGTGGCGTTTCTCATTCTGCCTCTGTTTGCCTTTGTTAATGCAGGAGTGAACGTTACACAAATATCCTTTGGCCAAATGTTTGGTTCAGTCCCTCTGGGCATCATCCTTGGGTTATTTGTTGGTAAGCAACTTGGAGTTTTCGGTTTCAGCTGGCTTGCAATAAAGTACAAAAAAGCAGAGCTTCCAAAAGACAGCAACTGGCTCCAGTTCTATGGGGTATCAGTGTTAACGGGCATCGGATTTACCATGAGCTTATTCATCAGCTCATTAGCATTTGAAGATGCACGCGTTTTTCAATATACAGATAAGCTGGCAATACTTATAGGGTCATTTCTCTCGGGAATTGTTGGGTTTTTAGTGCTGAGATCAGGTAAAAACGGATAACTTAGAAACAAAACCTGCAACAAATGATTGTTGGGTTGCATATTTCCGTAACATCACGCTAAAATTGATACAGAATTGCCCTCCCTGTCCATACGCCACTCTATATGGTAGTAACAGCCCTTTTTTTCAGGAAAGTCCGACCTGTAATGTGCCCCGAGACTGCAACGTCTAATAAAGGCTCCCTCTGTAACAAGTATAGCTGTCTGAAGCATGTTTTTGAGCTCGAGTTCCTCTCTTGTTCTGTATTGGTGTTTAAGAATCTGCACAAAGCAGGACAACTCCTTCCTTGCTGCGCCAAGGGACTCGGCACAACGGATTATCCCCACACGATCCCACATAACCCTCCGCAACCGTGTCCTTATCTCCTCATAATCGTCAATCCTCCCATACTCTGAAAAGACAGTCGCTGATAACTCATCCGGATCAGCTATTTCCGGGATTGTTTCACCGGCAGTCTGGCCTGCCCTTGCACCAAAGACAAGCCCTTCGAGGAGGCTGTTGCTTGCAAGACGATTTGCCCCGTGAACCCCTGTGCAGGTAACCTCTCCTGCAGCGTAAAGCCCTGCAATGCTTGTACGTCCAAATGTATCGGTCTTGACCCCTCCCATCATGTAATGGGCTGCAGGTGATACAGGAATTCTATCCCTCGTTATGTCTATATCGTACTGAAGGCAGGTCCTGTAAATCCTCGGGAACCTCTTCTTTACAAAGCGGGCATCAAGGTCTGTAAGGTCAAGGTAGACATACATGCTTTCTGTCCTGACCATCTCGGATATTATTGCCCTTGATACCACATCCCTTGGGGCAAGTTCAGCATCAAGGTGATACTTTTTCATAAAAGGCTCACCATAGATGTTCCTCAAAACACCACCCTCGCCCCTCATTGCCTCACTCAGGAGAAACTGGGGTGCAGCAGGTGCAAAAAGCACGGTGGGATGAAACTGGACAAACTCCATATCCTCCATCACCGCCCCGGCCCTCAGGGCAATTGCCATTCCATCGGAAGTGGTCACCTGGGGATTGGTAGTCCTGGAAAATATCTGGCCTCCGCCCCCTGTTGCCAGCACTGTAGCACGGGCAAGGACCTGATGCATCCTGCCCTCCTTTAAGATGTAGGCCCCGCAACAGACGCCGTCCTTCATAACAAGGTCTACAGTCATCGCAAAAGGAAACTTCCTGACACACTTCAGGGAGACAACCTTGTTAATCAATACCCGCTCTATCTCTTTACCTGTTGAGTCACCCTGGGCATGAAGCACCCTCCGCCTTGAGTGAGCAGCCTCAAGGGTAAAATCAAGCTTTGTCCCTGCCCGGTCAAACTCCGCCCCCCACTCAATCAGCTCAAGTATCCTTTGAGCACCCTCCTCAACCAGCACCTTCACTGCTTCCCCCCTGCAAAGACCATCACCAGCCTTCAGGGTATCTTCAAAATGAATTCCAACCTTGTCTTCATCACTCATGGCAACAGCAACCCCGCCCTGGGCGTACTCTGTACTTGATTCCCTCAGGACATCCTTTGTCACCACAAGGACCTCCCCATGAGACGCAAGCTCAACAGCAGCCCTGAGTCCGGCCACGCCGCTTCCAATAATCAGAAAATCGGTTTTTTCTGTCTCCATTATTAAAGTATCCTATATGTTGGATAACAAAAGCTCGATAAACCACAGAGACACTGAGGCACAGAGAAATCTTTTTTTAAAACCACTTTAGTCTTTCACTCCGTGCCTCTGTGCCTCTGTGGTCTATAATAACCCCAATATACCAGGAAAACTCTGCTACATCGGGCAGATTATCCTGCCGAGGACCTCTGTCAGTCTGAGGTTTTCGGTATAATCAACCGGACAGTCAATCAGCACAGGTCCTTTTTCGCTAAAGGCATCCTTCAGCATGATCTCAAGATGGTCATCCCTCTCAACCCTGAAGCCCCTGAAACCGAAACCTTCGGCCAGCTTAACCCAATCAGGGTTTCCATACCTCGTAAAAAACTCCCGCTTGTAATTTATCAGCTCCTTCCACTCAATAAGGCCCAACCCTTTATCATTATAAACAATAATGACAATATCAAGGCCAAGCCTCTTTGCAGTCTCAAGCTCTCCAAGGCTCATCATCAAGCCTCCATCCCCTGTAACTGCAATCACTTTTCTTTCAGGATACAGGAGTTTTGCAGCAATCGCCCCGGGGATGGATATACCCATTGCAGACAATCCGTTTGAGATAATCACCCTGTTTTCCCTCAAGGGTCTCAGGAATCTTGCAAGCCATATCTTGTGGGCGCCGACATCCGAGATTACGATATCATCATCATTAAGCACTGACCTCAATGCCTTTACAATTCTTATTGGTTTCAGTGGATATCCACTTTCCGGAAAATCATCCTCGCATATAACCAAATCCCTCAGCGTATTGTAACAGGAAGGGTCCTTTGGAGCAGTTATCTTCTCAGTCAGATAATCAAGGGACTTGTTGATATCACCCACAACCTCAAGCCCACAGTAATGAGAGTCCACTTCTGCCCCTGTTGTGTCAATATGAATAATGGTTTTATTTCCCTCAGGGTTCCAGTACTCCGGAGGAAACTCTACCGTATCGTATCCAATAGTGATTATCAGGTCAGCCATCTCAAATCCGCAGGATATGTAATCACGGCTCTGAAGCCCCACTGTTGATATAAAACATTCATCCTCTGAGGCAATCACACCCATTCCCATAAAAGTCGTTGTTACACCTATGAGTGATTTACCTATAAATCTCCTTAATGCCTCAGACGCCCCTGATCTTACGACTCCATTACCCGCAATAATAATGGGGAATCCTGCATCATTGATAAGACTTGCCGCCTTTTCGAGCAAGGCATCAGGAGGCGATGGATATACAATCTCTTCGGGGCGGAGTGGCCTTGCATCCGTATGCTTCAGCGCGATATCCTCAGGGAGCTCTATATGTACAGGCCCCTTCTTCTCCGTCCTTGAAACCTTGAATGCCTTTTTTACAATCTCGGTTAATGTCCCGGGCATGGTGACCCGTGTATTCCATTTGGTTATTGGGTTAAACAGGGAAAGGATATCTATGTATTGATGCGACTCCTTATGTATCTTTGACAGCGCTACCTGGGCCGTAATTGCAACAAGGGGTGAGAAGTCAAGGACTGCATCGGCAACACCTGTGATCAGATTTGTTGCGCCGGGGCCGAGTGTGCTCAAACAGACCCCGGGCCTGCCGCTCAACCTGCCATAAACGTTTGCCATGAAGGCAGCGCCCCGCTCGTCCCTTGTGAGTATGAATTTTATATTCGAGGAAGCAAGGGCGTTGAGGAACTCAAGGTTCTCTTCGCCGGGAATGCCAAAGATGTATTCCACTCCCTCTGCTTCAAGACACCTGACAAAGAGGTCCGAAACCTTCATGCGGACATTATAGCAAAAAACAGGCGCTGCTTGACCCTGAAGGTATGGGAAAGGACAAGGACATGAAGTTGACAGGCTTCCTTTCAGCATTTTCCGCACTTGAGTTTTAAAAAGCTTTACTGATAAAGTAATTCATGATGCGGATCGCAGTCGTAGATGGGCAGGGTGGCGGTATCGGGAGCACGGTTGTAAAGAGGCTGAGGGAGGAATTTGGAGCCGATGTAGAGATATTGGCCCTTGGCACAAACTCGGCTGCCACCTCAGCGATGATGAAGGCCCGGGCCAATAAAGGCGCAACAGGTGAAAACGCCATCATTCGCAATACCGGAAAGGTGGATGTAATTGTAGGGCCACTCAGTATCGTGCTTGCCAATGGAATGCTCGGGGAGCTGACGCCGGGCATTGCAGAGGCCATAGCTTCTTCAATGGCAAGGAAGATACTTCTTCCAATCAACCAGGAAGGTGTTGAGATTGCCGGTATACAGAGGGAACCCCTTCCACACCTGATAGAGAAGGTGGTAGAATATTTAAAACCCGCAATAAGAGGGAGGTAATATAATGTGTGAAGCGAATGCCTATATTGATGACAACGGTGAGGAGTCTCTGTATCTTGAAAATGTGGATATCCTCAGACCTGAGGGAGACAGGATATTCATGCGCAACCTTTTTGGGGAACAGAAGGAATTTGAAGGGAGAATAAAGGAGATATCACTTATCAAGCACCGTATTGTACTGGAAAAAATAAAAACCTGAAACCAAAGTTGAGGTAAAAATGAAAAAAACCATTGTTATAATGATGACTATCCTTACAGGCATGGTACTGCTGTTTGTTGCCGAAACAGGAGCATCAGCCTTTGGTGGATGTGAACAGGATTGCGGAAAGTGTCACTCCTTATCAAAGGGGGAGGCACAGGAGACGTTAAAGCAGCTGATCCCCGACATTAAAGTCCTCGGGGTCAGGATGTCCCCGTCAAGGGGGCTCTGGGAAGTATCACTGGAGACACATGGCAAAAAGGGTATTGCCTATATGGACTTCTCAAAAGAAAATGTCATCATCGGTCAAATTGTTAAGATAAAAACGAAGAAGAACCTCACCAGAAAACGGCTGATGGAGCTTAACAGTGTGGATTTTGCACAGATTCCCCTCAATGATGCCCTTGTTATGGGTGACCCGAATGCAACTTATAAGGTCGTTGTCTTTGACGACCCGGACTGTCCATTTTGTGCAAAACTCCACAAGGAGCTAAAAAAAGTTGTTGAAAAGAGAAAAGACATAGCATTTTTTATCAAACTCTTTCCCTTGAAAATGCACAAAGATGCCTACCGGAAGGCCGTGGCTATCCAATGTAAGAAGTCCTTACAGCTTTTAGAGGATGCCTTTGCAAAAAAGGATATCCCCGACCCTGAATGTAAAACAGATATTATAGACAAGAACATTGAACTTGCCGGGAAACTCGGCATAACCGGCACACCAACCATTGTACTGGAGAACGGCAAGGTCCTTGGTGGTGCAATAAAGGCAGGGCAGCTTATAGAGCTTATTAACGATAAAGGGAACGGCTCCGGAGCAGATGAGACAAAAAAGTAAATATTCAGCTTTTATTTATGACCCTTGCAGACCTCTGAGAGGTCTTTTTGTGAATTCTCCCCCTGTCGTATAAGAGTTCCCTGTCATAAGCAAAAAGACAGCTTTTCATCTGCCTTTTTGCTTTTTTCTTGACTAATATTTTTTTGAACAATTATTATAGCTGTGCTGTTGAATAATGCAATGACCATGTTGCGTTTAAAAACGTTCTGTGGAGGTTTACGTGAAGGCAAAAGATATTATGGAGCAGGTAAAGGATTATTTATCTCCTGACGACACCATCAGGAACGCCGTAAACAAGATGAGAGTTGTGAAGAGAGACGATGGTATAGTTGGCTTGAAAGGTATGATAGTGCTCGACAGCGAAGGCAACCTGGTCGGAATGGTTTCGGTTAAAGACATACTCAAGGCGATTATACCTTTTTATATGACGATGACGGAACTTGGGGAGTTTACATGGGAGGGGATGCTTGCGGAGATGACAAAAAAGGTGGCCGACAGGAAGGTGGAGGAGATAATGGTGAAGGATGTAATAACAGTTTCCGGGGATGCCCCGCTCATGGAGTGTGCCGATCTTATTATCAAACATAATCTCCAGAGGGTTCCTGTATTAAATAAAGACAAGAAAGTCGTTGGCATCATCTACGTGCGGGACCTCTATCATGCAATTGTAAAAGTTCTCCTGGATGACAAGGGGGAAGGGGTACATAATCTATGACTCACGAAGCTGCCGCGGCATCCCAGCCCTTTGTAATGGACACAACCTTCTGGACTGCCACGACCATATTCCTGATCTCCTACGTTGTCATAATATCGGAAAAGGTACACAAGACAGTGGTTGCAGTCTTCGCTGCATCCCTGATGCTTGTGTTGAAAATACTTTCGCAGTATGAGGCTTTTCACGTTGAGGAATTAGGGGTGGACTGGAATGTTATCTTCCTGCTTATCGGAATGATGATAATAATCAATCTTATGCGACCGACCGGTTTTTTTGAATATATAGCCATTAAAAGTGCAAAGGCCGGCAAGGGTGACCCCATGAGGATAATGATAATATTCGCGATTATTACAGCAGTGTTGAGCGCGCTTCTTGACAATGTTACCACAGTGCTCCTGCTTGCCCCGGTCACTCTCCTGATTGCAGATGCCCTTGAGGTTGATCCGATTCCGTTCCTGATTGTTGAGGCCATTGCATCCAATATCGGAGGCACTGCCACACTTATCGGTGACCCTCCAAATATCATGATTGCCTCAAAGGCAAAACTCAATTTCATGGATTTCATATACAATCTTACGCCGATTGTTATCATATTGATGGTTGTCCTTCTCCTTATTATCAAGATAGTCTTTGGCAGGAAACTGAAGACCAGAGAAGAACTCAAACAGAGAATAATGCAGATGAACGAAAACGAGGCAATAAAAGACCCGTTAATGCTCAAAAAATCTCTCTTCGTCCTCGCCCTCGTACTTGTCGGGTTTGTATTTCATGGAACACTTCACCTCCAGCCTGCCACAGTAGCACTCTTCGGTGCAGGCCTGTTGCTTCTGCTGTCGGGCACCCATGAACCACACCACGTCCTTGCCGAAGTCGAGTGGCCCACCATATTTTTCTTTATAGGTCTCTTCATACTTGTCGGTGGAGTGGTAAAGGTTGGGCTCATTAAATGGATGTCTCTAAAAATGCTCGCCCTGACGCAGGGCAATCTCCTTGCAACAAGCATGATCGTAATGTGGTTCTCTGCCATAGCATCCGCAATCGTTGACAATATTCCCTATGTTGCCACCATGAATCCCCTGATAATCGATATGGCAAAACAGATGTGGCCCCAGGAGACAGGACTGGCCCTCCTCAGGCATCCCGACCTGCTGCCTATCTGGTGGTCATTGGCACTCGGGGCATGTCTTGGGGGTAACGGCTCACCAATTGGCGCCTCAGCAAACGTAATAGTAGTTGGTATGGCCGAGAAGGCAGGGAAAAAGATATCCTTCATGAGATTTGTTGCATATGGATTCCCGATAATGCTTTTGACTGTCTTTATCTCCATGATATACGTGTGGCTGAGGTATTACGTCCTTAAATGGTAATATCCCGCCATTGATAATCCGGTTAAAATACACGATAAGCTTCAGGGGGGGGGCCTCAACGGTTTGAACTCCTTCCGTCCTGCCGACGTATAATTTACTT
Organism: bacterium; assembly: GCA_036244995.1. GTDB lineage: Bacteria > Nitrospirota > Thermodesulfovibrionia > Thermodesulfovibrionales > JdFR-85 > BMS3Bbin07. Next base: position 23,021 of record BTTF01000001.1, read on the forward strand.
TTAATCTCCTATAAAAATAAAAAATCCCACTTGCTTGACTAAGGATTTCCCCTGGCATTATGATACCCTGTATGGTTGCGTAATGCAATATTTGCTGTTTCAGTAAATCACAACCAAATGGAGGGTCATGTGAAGGCGAAAGATATAATGGAACCGGTTAAAGATACCTTGACCCCGGAGACCACCCTGAAAGATGCGGTTAACAGGATGAGGGTTGCCGGAAGGGGAGATGGCCGGGCCGGAGCAAAGGGTATGATTGTCCTTGATAATGGGAAGCTTGCAGGTATTGTCTCAATCAAGGATATCCTTAAGGCTATTATACCATCATACATGACCCTAACCGAACTCGGCGAGTTCACCTGGGACGGGATGCTCGAGGAGATGGCAAAAAAGGTCTCCGACAAGAAGGTAGAGGAGATCATGACAAGGAATGTGATAACTGTTTCAGAGGACGCCCCGCTCATGGAGTGTGCCGATCATGTCGTTAAGTACAACCTCCAGAGGATTCCAGTGCTGAACAGAGATAAGAAGGTAGTTGGTATTATATACGTCCGGGATATCTATTATGCGATTGTCCGGGCCCTTTTTGACAATTTTGATAAGGAGGAAAAGAGATGACACATGAAGCTGCCACAGCCTCACAGTCTTTTGTTATGGACACAACCTTCTGGACAGCCACTATAATATTCCTCCTCGCCTATGCATTAATTATTTCAGAGAAAGTACATAAAACGGTTGTAGCCATCTTTGCTGCAGCCCTGATGATTGTGCTCAAGATACTGGAGCAGAAAGAGGCCTTTCATTCTGAAGTGTTAGGTATAGACTGGAATGTCATATTCCTCCTCCTTTCAATGATGATAATAATCAATCTCATGAAACCAACCGGTTTTTTTGAGTACATTGCCATTAAAAGCGCTAAACTGGGAAAGGGCGAGCCAATGAGGATAATGACCATATTTACAATTGTTACGGCTATCCTGAGCGCCATTCTTGACAATGTTACCACAGTGCTCCTTATTGCCCCTGTTACCCTGCTCATCGCAGATGCACTTGAGATCGACCCGATACCCTTTTTGATTGCCGAGGCGCTCGCCTCCAATATAGGCGGCACCGCCACACTAATAGGTGACCCTCCCAATATCATGATAGCCTCAAAGGCACATTTTGATTTCATGGACTTTATCTATAACCTGACACCTGCAATCATTGTAGTAATGGCTGCCTTCCTCTTTATCCTGAAAATAATGTTCGGCAAGAAGCTCCATGTCAGGCCTGAACTGAAACAAAGGATATTGGAAATGAATGAAAGAGACGCTATAAAAGACCCGCTTATGCTTAAAAAGTCGCTCTTTGTCCTCTCAATTGTTATAGTTGGTTTTGTCCTGCATGGCATGTTCAACTATGAACCGGCAACAGTGGCCCTGTTTGGAGCAGGACTTCTACTACTGCTTTCAGGCACTCACGAACCACACAAAGTCCTTGCCGAGATTGAGTGGCCGACCATATTCTTTTTTATGGGACTCTTTATCATCATCGGGGGTGTCGTCAAGGTCGGGCTTATTAAATGGATGTCCATAGAGGTGCTTGCAATTACGCATGGAAACATGTTTGCAACGAGCATGCTAATAATGTGGTTTTCTGCCGTTGCCTCTGCCTTTGTAGATAATATTCCCTACGTTGCAACAATGAATCCCTTAATAATCGATATGGCTCATCAGGTCTGGCCGCACCTTCAGGGCTTAAAACTCCTGCATAATCCTGAACTCATGCCCGTTTGGTGGTCTCTATCTCTTGGCGCATGTCTTGGGGGTAACGGCACGGCTATCGGGGCATCTGCAAATGTGATTGTAATCGGGCTGGCCGAACGGGCAGGAAAGAAGATATCCTTTATAAGGTTTATGGCCTACGGAATGCCCGTTATGATACTAACGGTATTTATATCTACTATTTATGTCTGGCTGAGATACTATATATTAAAGATATAGGAAATATCTTGATATCCGGACCTATAACTTCCCTTTAATATCCTATTAAAATAAAAAATCGCCATTTTCTTGACATATCTGCCAACAGAAGATTATCATATCCTTGCAATTGCGTATTGCAATATTATCGTTGCAATAATCAACAGCACTGAATAGATGAATAAGGAGGCAATATTGATGTCACGCACTTTGCGAAGGTTTCTCTTCCTTTTTGCAGTAGTGGCTATAGTTACAGGATTTTACAGCATTGCATTCGGTGAAGAACAGATAGTAGAGGTTGCTCAGAACGGAAGCGCCATTGTTTGGTGGATGTGGCCGGTAATCCTGTTTGTCTTTACCTTTTTTCTCGGTATCCTGGCAGTTGTTGCAGGTGTTGGAGGCGGGGTGCTGTTTGTTCCTATAGTAAGCAGTTTTTTCCCCTTTAACCTTGATTTTGTAAGAGGTGCCGGCCTGCTGGTGGCCCTTACAGGAGCGCTCTCTGCAGGTCCCGGATTGCTCAAGCGCGGACTCGCAGATCTCAGACTTGCACTCCCTATGGCACTTATAGCCTCCACATGCTCAATCTTTGGCGCCATGGTCGGCCTTGCACTCCCTACGAATGTAGTCCAGACCGCACTTGGGGCCACGATCATCATGATCGTTATCATTATGGCTACAGCCAAGCGCTCGGATTTTCCGGAAGTTAAGCAGGCTGATACACTCTCTTCAGTCCTCAGGATAACAGGCGTTTATTATGAGGAGTCTGCCGGCAAGCAGATTAACTGGCAGATTCACAAAACACCCCTTGGTCTCGCACTCTTTATAGTAATAGGCTTTATGGCAGGCATGTTCGGCCTCGGTGCCGGATGGGCAAACGTACCCGTCCTTAATCTTCTCCTCGGCGCACCACTGAAAATCTCCGTGGCAACGAGCGTATTTCTGCTTTCCATAACTGATACAGCAGCAGCATGGGTATACATTAACAAGGGAGCGGTGCTGCCATTGATTGCAGTCCCTTCCGTTGCCGGAATGATGCTCGGCACGAGAATAGGTGTTAGAATACTGGCAAGGGCAAAGCCCAAGGCAGTAAAATGGATTGTCGTAACCATTCTCTTCCTTGCCGGATTCAGAGCACTCTTAAAAGGTCTTGGAATATGGGGGTGACAAATTATGAGTAATAAAACGAAGCCATCGGAAGAACAGCTGAAATATGCATCCGTCCTCCAAACAATATCCCTTGGGGGGCTGGCGCTCCTGGTCGTCGGGTTTTTTGTTTATTTAAGCGGCATCCTTCCAACCCTGATTCCGGCTTATGAAATCCCGGAATACTGGGGAATGAGGGTACACGATTTCGTTGAAAAAACAGGAATGCCAACCGGATGGGACTGGGTACCTTTACTTAATCATGGGGATATAGTAAGTTTTCTGGGAATAATCCTGTTGGCTGCAGGCACACTCGTCTGCTTTGCAGTTATACTTCCTAATTTTATACGCAAAAAAGATACGCCTTTTGTGATTATTATCATTGTGCAAATCCTGGTCCTCTTGCTTGCAGCAAGCGGGTTTATTACAGGGGGTCATTAAATATGAATACACTTGATGCGTGCCCGGATATAAGGCTTGAGAGACTCCTCTTATGTACAGACGGTTCGGAATTCAGCGAAGGTGCTATCAGGGAGGCTATAAGCATTGCAAAAAGATGCAACAGCAAACTGTATGTCATCTCTGTAGTGGAAGTAAACCCTGAATTGGAGGTGTATGCCCCCGGACTTGCAGAAAAGATAGAAGAAAATACAAGAACACACCTCGATGACATAAAGGAAAGGGCTGAAAAAGAGGGGGTTACTTGTGAAAAAATAATACACAAAGGCGAGAAGACTTACAGCTACATAGTTAAGGAGACGTCCAGACTAAAGGCTGACCTGATCATAATGGGCAGACACGGCAGGACAGGCATTAAAAGACTAATGATGGGAAGCGTTACCGCAAGGGTCATTGGACAGACTGCATGCAATGTGCTTGTTGTGCCAAGGGCGGCAGTCTTTAAGTGTAAAAAGATACTGATTGCTACAGATGGCTCGGAATTCAGCGAGAAAGCAGTTCATGAGGCCCTCGATATTGCTGCGGCGTGTGAGAGTGAGGTTGTTATCGTATCGGTGGCTTCAAGCGACTCCGAAATCAAGGAAGCAGAGACATTTGTCCAGGAGGCCCGTAAAACGGCCGAGAAAAAGGGGTTAAAAGTTACGACCGGAATACCCGTGGGCACTGTCTATGAGATAATCATTGATGTTGCTGAAAAGGAAAATATTGACCTTATCGTTGTTGGAAGCCACGGCAGAACAGGACTTAAGAGGCTATTGATGGGAAGTGTAGCAGAAAGGGTTATCGGTTATGCCTCCTGTACGGTATTGGTAGTCAAGTAATAATATATTGCAACCTGTTATTATTCTTCCATGTCATATCTCTTAATCTTTCTCCAGAGGGATACCCTGTCTATTCCAAGCACCTGGGCTGCCTTTGACTTATTGCCACCAAACTCTTTCAGCACCCATTGTATGTATGCCTTCTCCTGATCTTCAAGGGATGGGACTTTCCCTCCACGCTTCCTGAACGTCCTGATACTCAATTCCCTGAGATCATCAGGGAGATGTAACGTTTCAAGGGTTTTCCCTTTAGAGAGTGCGATCCCCCTCTCGATGATATTCTCCAACTCCCTTACATTGCCCGGAAAGTTGTAACTGTTAAGCACGCCTGACATATCATCGGAAATATCAGACACATCCTTTCCCATGATCGAAGAGTATTTCCTGAGGAAGTGATAGCACAGCAACGGGATATCTCCCTTTCTCTCCGAGAGTGGCGGCAGGTGGAGCGTTACTACATTCAGACGGTAATAAAGGTCCTGCCTGAACTCACCGCTCTCGATAACTTCCTGTATATTCCTGTTGGTGGCTGCAATGAACCTCACATCCACCTTTACCGGTTCAGTGCCCCCAACACGCTGGTATTCTCTTTCCTGTACAACCCTCAGGAGTTTTACCTGCATGGATGGGCTCATTTCCGTAATTTCGTCCAGAAACAAAGTACCCTTGCTTGCCACCTCGATAAGACCTTTTTTAAGGAATGTTGCACCTGTAAATGCCCCCTTCTCATGTCCAAAAAGCTCGTTTACGAGGAGCCCCCCTGAAAAAGCCCCGCAGTTGATGGCAATAAAGGGGCCTTCGGACCTCCTGCTGTAAAGGTGGACATACCTTGCCACCAGTTCCTTACCCGTTCCGCTTTCACCCGTGATAAGGATATTACAGTCGGTTGGCGCAACATCCCTGGCTGTATCCAGTATCCTGAGCATCCGGGGGTCCTGGGTGATTATCCTCACCCTGTCCGTGATGTTCTCAAGACTCTCCCTGAGCTGCCTGTTCTCTTTCTTGAGCCTTACCTTTTCCGAGGCCTCCCTTACGATCTTTCTTACCTCATCCAGCTTAAAGGGCTTTGCTATATAATGGTAAGCCCCGTGTTTCATTGCCTCTATGGCAGTCTCAACCGTGGCATATCCAGTAATCATTATTACCTCTAAATCCGGGTTGGATTCCTTGCATCTTTTGAGTATCTGCATTCCGTCAACCTTCTCCATCTTCAGGTCGGTCAGAACAATGTCAAACTCATGTCTGCTTAATAATTTTAAGGCGTTCTGCCCGTTTAAGGTTGTTTTTATCTCGTAACCTTCCTTGTTCAAGACATGCTCAAGGTTCTTTATGGCTATCTTTTCGTCATCAACAATCAGAAGTTTTATTCTGTTTTCCATCCTCGTCTCCTTTCAGTGGGAGTTTTATGATAAAGGTTGTTCCTGCACCCGACCGGCTTTTCAGGTCAATAGTCCCGTTGTGCTGCTTTATAATCTCATGACTGACATACAGCCCGAGCCCCGTACCCATTCCAACATCCCTTGTTGTGAAAAACGGGTCAAATATCTTGTTGATTATCTCCTCGGGGATACCCCTGCCTGTATCCGAAACCCGGACCTCAACCTCTTTTTTGTCCCTGTTCTCTCCGGCCGTTATTATGATCTTGCCTTCCACTCCCTTATTACTATTAAATTGACGAATATGATTGAGGCGATGAAAAGTATAAGCAGAAAGCTTCCTGTATATCCCAGCTTTATCTTCTGCAGTATACTCCTGTTCTTAACAAACATAAAATATAGTAACATTCGATATTGCAAATTGCAACTATAGCGCTGCATCCAAAACTTCGGATATGATACAATATATAAAGTAGATACAGTTTTTGCAAGGCTCTAAACCCGGCGAAAATGGATAATATCTTCATTAAAAGAAAAGGAACTTAATAGGTCCGTGTCGATAAAAAAGAAAATAATTCTCAGTTTCTTTATCAGTTTTTCAATCATTGCAACACTTGCCGTAGCAGCTTATCTGGACTTTCGCGAGACCAGAACCGAGTTTAAATATCTTGAACTTGCAGAAAGCATCAGGGGTAAGACCTTACAGTTAAGAAGGCATGAAAAAAACTTCTTTCTTTACGGAGACAGCAAGGAAATTGATCTTATTCACAGATATATAGGAGAGATTGAAGCGCTTATTAAAGATGCCAAGCCTTATACCCGCAACGACAATCTTGATAAATTGAATGTCAAACTGAAGGAATTCAGTCTGCAGTTTGAAAACATTACCGCCATGGCTTCCGGTTTCCATGAAGAGTTGGCAAGCCTAAAGCCAAAAAAACCGTCATATCTTTTTTTAATACCCATAATTAAAGCCACTTTTCTGGAACACCCCCTGCAAAATGCACAACTCCTGAAGCGATTTTTTTATATATCCAAAAAAGATGACTATATTACATTCCTCAAAAGACTGGGGAATGAGATTAAAGATATGAGGAAGACCGGCGAAAAAATTATCGGGATATCTAAAGAACTGGATAGGGGTGCCAGGGAAAGGGTGCAGAATATTATTAATGTTACCAAGGTAGCTGTTCTGGTATTCTTGCCTATATCCTTCCTGATCGGGTTTGTATCGCTATTTTATATCAGCCAGAACATAGTTAACAGGTTGAAGAAACTGATGGAGACGATTGAAAAAAGTGGTGCCGGTTTCTTTTCTCCCATGCCTTTTCCGGCAGGCCATGACGAGGTCAGTACATTAATAAGGACATATAATAATATGGCAGAGGCATTACATGCGCGGGAGGAACTACTCAGGACAAAAGAAGAAGAGTTGATTCAGAGTAAAAAGCTTGCAGCCATAGGCACCCTTGCATCCGGAGTGGCTCACGAATTAAACAACCCCCTGAATAACATTCATATATCGGCACAGATATTGGCAAAGGAGATGGGTGAGGACTGTACGGGTATTATAGAGGAGACAGTTGATGATATATTGAGTCAGACTTTCCGGGTAAAGAAAATAGTTGCAAATCTGCTGGATTTTGCAAGGTCAAAGGAGCCGGACTTTCAAGAAATAAACATCGTTGATATTATACAAAAGACATATGCTCAGGCACAGAAAATAACGGCATTCAAGGATATAGAGTTTGTATTAGAATCTCCGCCTGAAGTCTTCCTCCAGGCGGACCAGGTCCAGATTGAACGGGTCTTCGTCAATCTCTTCACCAACGCAGCTGATGCCATGGAGGGCAAAGGAAAACTTCATGTGAAGGTTTTTCCCGAAGAAGATACGGTTAAAATAGAGGTGACGGATACAGGTAACGGGATACCTCCCGAGGTTAAAGACAAGATTTTTGACCCCTTCTTTACAACCAGGGACAGGGGAACCGGTCTCGGCCTGTCCATAGTATATAACATCATCAAAAACCATGGCGGCAGTATAACCGTGGAGAGCACGGCAGGAGAAGGGACCACATTCAGAATCTTCCTGCCGAGGTACAGAGAGGTTTAAATGAGCATTAAAATCTTTATTGCAGAAGACGAAGAGATAACGCTGAAACATCTGATGTATGCCCTTGGAAACGAGGGATATACAGTTTCCGGGGCAAAGGATGGTCTTGAGGCATGGCAGAAAATCGAAAAGGAGCATTTTGATATTGTTATTACGGATATAAAAATGCCCGGACTTGACGGCATGAGCCTGCTTGAAAAGATTAAAGAAAAAGGGATGGAGACGGATGTGATCGTTATTACGGGTTTCGGGAGCATTGATTCAGCAGTGGAGGCCATGAAAAAAGGGGCATATGATTATATAACCAAACCCTTTAATCTGGATGAATTATTATTAAGGGTCAGAAAGATATGTGAAAAAAAAAGCCTTGAAAGAGAAAACATAGCGCTGAAGACCTCACTCGGTATAGATAAAGACCTCCCTGCGTTTATCGCAAAAAGCAAGAAGATGAAAGATGTGATTAATGTTATCAGGAGCATAACTGCGTCTGATTGCAACGTTATCATCACAGGAGAAAGCGGTGTTGGCAAGGGACTTGTTGCAAAGCTTATTCACTATACAGGGACACGGGTAAACAGGCCTTTCCTTGCAATCAACTGTGCAATCTTTACAGAGGAACTCCTTGCCAGTGAACTTTTCGGCCATGAACGGGGGGCCTTCACAGGGGCGGTAACCACAAAAAAGGGTCTTTTGGAGATTGCAGATACAGGGACTCTTTTTCTCGACGAGATAGCCGAGATGTCACCGTCCCTGCAGGCAAAGCTCCTGAAGGTCATCGAGGACAGGGAGTTTTTCAGGGTTGGGGGCACAAGACCTGTGAGGGTGGATGTCAGGTTCATTGCTGCCACAAACCAGGATATAAACGGACTTGTCACCAAAGGCACTTTCAGAAAGGATCTGTTCTACAGGCTCAATGTAATGGATATCTTTATACCCCCATTGCGGGAAAGGAAGGAGGATATCCTGCCCCTGAGCAAATACTTCCTTGAAAAACACGCCAAAAAGGCCAGGAAAGATATCAAGGGGTTTGCAAGGGAGACAATGGAGATACTGAAATCATACAGCTACCCTGGAAATGTCAGGGAGTTGGAAAATATTATCGAAAGGGCAGTGATTCTGGAACAAACATCGCTTATCCAGCCTAAAAACCTCCCGGTTACCATGCAGATGTTCCAGATTGAAACGATAGATCCGAGCAGGTTAAGGACAATTGACGAGCTTAACAGGGAATATGCCTTGAAGATTCTCGATCACCTTGAAGGGAACAAGACACGGGCTGCTAAAATGCTGGGTATATCAAGAACCAGCCTCTGGCGGATTCTCAGAGAAAAAGAGTAAAGCTCAAAAAAACTTCTTTTAGCCTCTCGATTTCTTCACGATTTCTCACGATTTTTAACAAACTAAAGAATATCTCTCCTCTGTTTCTTATCCTGATGCTATCTTGAAGGCATCGTGAATCTTAAAAACTTCTGTAGCCTCACGATTTAAAGGAATCAAGCAGTTTCTTTCTGTTTCAACTCCAACCCTCCAACCCTCCAACCCTTCATATCAGGTTCTCCAGCCCAAACAGGACAGCTTCCGGCTTCTCCAACCAAAACCGTTCAGTACCGTTCAAAAATGAAACACCAGACACCATGTCTCCTCCTTAAAATATCCTTTAAAATCAAGCTATTAGCGGTTGGCATCAGATTTGATTATATGTTAGCAGTAATTGAATAAATCGCTTGAAAGGAGAAGGAGCATGAAAGGCAGGGTTTTATTCGTAACAAAGGAAGATGAGAATTTCAGGGATGGGTTCTCATATGTAATGGAGCTGTCAAAAATAGTAAAGGGAGGTATATACATCCTGTTTTACCACGATAAAAACCTTATTAAGAGATTTGAAGATGATATGGCAGCGGCTGCCCTTGCCGAGGCAGGCGAGTTTGAGACTGCGAAACAGATTATTCACGAAGAAGAAGTCCTTACCAGGGCTGATGCAAGCAAGAAGGTTGCTTTGCTGAGGCAGGAATGCTCTGACCCTGAAATGCTTGTGGATTACCGCCTCGCAACAGGCGATCTCGTCTCTGCAATAAGGGGTGTCCTGCAGGATAAAGCAAGTATCGAGATGGTAATACTCAGCCCCTCACTAATGGACAGTGGCAAGGCTATCAGCCTGAAGAAATTAAGAAGGTATATAACAAGACCTATTGTGACTATGTCAAGACCTGCAAGTGCCCAATAGGTATCAAGAAAGGAGGAACAAAAAATGAAGGTCTTAAGAAGAATGTTAAAGAGATTTGAAGGTGAGATGGCGGCTGTAGCATTTGCAGAAGCCGGTGAATTTGAGACTGCAAGAGAAATTCTGAAGAGTTCCGTGAGTGAAGAAGTATCCAATGGCAACAGCGTTTTTGACAGTGAGGAAAGCCAGGGATTGAATATCTTAAAGCACGCTGAAAGCAAGTAAAAGGAGGCAGTAAAAATGGGCATGTTCAATGTATTGTTGACCCTCGGGGTTGTAGGTGGTTTCCTTTCAGGTCTGCTGGGACTTGGAGGGGCAATTATCATGATCCCTCTCATGTTAACTGTTCCGAAGATACTGGGGGTAGGCGCACTTTCGATGAAAGCGGTTGCCGGACTATCCATGATTCAGGTGGTATTTGCATCTTTATCCGGTGTTGCCCGACATAGAAAAAACAAGTTTGTCAGCATGAAGCTTATATATACACTGGGAATAGCCATGGCGATTGGTTCGGGGTTCGGCTCCATAATCTCAAAGTATATGAGCAACCAGGTGTTGATGATTGCGTTTGGCTTTATAGCGGTGATAGCAGCCTTGATGATGTTCATACCACCGAGGTCTGAGGGTTCTGAAAGTATTACCAATCCTGATGACATACAGTTTAACAAACCACTTGCCGCTGTACTTGGGGTAATAATCGGAAGTCTGGCGGGTATGGTTGGCGCCGGAGGCGGGTTTATATTGATCCCGGTGATGATTTACGTCCTTAAAATCCCTATAAGAATCACTATAGGTACCAGCCTTGGAGTAGTACTCATCGGCGCAGTTATAGGCGCTATCGGCAAGATGGTTACAGGACAGGTAGATTGGTTACTTGCGTTGGCTCTCATTATCAGCTCGGTCCCATCCGCCCAGTTAGGCAGTCTTGTGAGCAAGAAAACCCCGGCGCTGATTCTGAGATACTCACTCACTCTCCTGATAATTTTAACAAGTGTTGAAATATGGTATAAGATTATCGTGGTATAAATTACGCTCACTCCACTCCACCCCGTCAAGAGGAACACACAGAGGTGAACGCCTCTGTGTGTTTTTTACTTTTCATTTTTTGCTTTTAAAATTTATCCCAACCCTTTTTTTAGGATTTGAACTTCGAAATCGCTCAAATTAGGTTATAATTTAACAATGGAAAAGCGTTCAAAAATACTGATTCTTGATAACTCAAAAAATACGGAAAACCTGTTAACTTTTGCAATCCAGTGGGCAGACCTGATAAATGCATCCATAAAGGTTATCCGGGTTATAGATGAAAAGGTTATCAAGAACACCACTATGGCAATTGGCGCCGTTGGCACTATTGCCCGAATGATCAAGGATGATTTCATAAAAGAGGCCGGCGAACAGATCAAAACCCTGTCCGAAAGATACGGTGTTAACGTCTTGCTGAACATAGAGGTTATAGTGGGCAATACCCTGGAGGAGATTACCCGGGCTATAGATAAAGCTGAAGCTGATTTTTTAATCCTGACCCCTGCGCTTAAAGGCCCCCTGGGAAGCATTGCATCGGAAGTTGTTGGATACAGCAAAAACAACTGTATTGTCCTGCCCACGGGAGTTCACTATTTGAAGTGGGACAGAGTTCTACTTGCAACCGACTGTTCAGACAAGGCAGAGAGTGCCACGGAAATGGCTATAGAGATTGCCGAAAGGTTCAAGGGCAGGCTCTTTATCCTGTCGGTGGTTACTTCTAATGAGGAAGTCCAGATACATGCACCTGCACTCCTCGATAAAATGGCTGACGAAAGGAAAGGGATGGTAACAGAGATAGTGAATCAGGCCCGGAAGCGAGGAGTATATGCAGAAGGGATAGTAAAGGATGGCACAATTTCCAATATCCTGATTGACCTCAATAGAACCATACGCCCTGATATAACCATTATGGGCAGCGAGAGCAGAACAGGGTTAAACAGAGTCTTTATGGGAAGCGTCGTTGGAAGTATAATCAACAAGGTTGACCATCCGATCCTCGTAATCAAAAAACCCTTTATATTTAAAAACGATCAGAGAGCAAGGCAAGACTAAAATAATGTGACGAGCTGCTATAATATCCCACAGTGAAAAACGAATATACATCCAGAAAGCTGTCACCACACCAACTTCTTGTCTTCGGGTTTACAGGCATGATACTGCTGGGAACCGCTCTCCTCATGCTTCCCTATTCGACAACACAGGGGATTACTGTAACCGATGCCCTTTTCACCTCCACATCTGCTGTCTGCGTCACAGGACTGATAGTAAAAAATACGCTGCTTGATTTCACGCCATTCGGCAAGGGGGTCATCCTCCTGCTTATTCAGATCGGGGGACTGGGCTACATGTCAATGGCAACATTTCTGGCCCTCCTGATCGGCAGGAAGATCGGTCTCTCCGAGCGAATTCTTATAAAGGAATCCCTGAATATAGGAACCCTTGAAGGTATTATCAGGTTTATGAAAGGGATGCTCCTCTTTGTGTTTTTGGCGGAAGGCACCGGGGCCATACTTTTAACCCTGAGGTTTCTGAAGGATTTCCCTTTAAAGGAGTCCGTCTTTCAAGGTATATTCCATTCCGTCTCTGCTTTTAATAATGCCGGATTCAGCCTTTTTCAGGACAGCCTGATACGCTTCAGAGGTGATATTGTTGTAAATCTTATTATTATGAGCCTTATTGTTCTTGGAGGAATAGGTTTTCTGGTCGTTGATGATCTTTACGGATGGGTGAAAAAGAGGCAGAAAAAACTGATGCTTCACACACTCATCGTCCTCATGTCAACAGCCTTTTTGATTATTGTCGGCGCCTTTCTGTTCTATTTTAATGAGAGGAACTACTTCTTTGCACATTCAGGTCTGAGCAGTCTTGAAACCGTCACCACATCCATGTTTGCCTCGGTTACTGCAAGAACGGCGGGATTTAACACAATCGATTACTCCGTTCTTCAGCCTGCAACCATTTTTCTCACCATCATCCTGATGCTCATAGGGGCTTCACCGGGAAGCACAGGCGGCGGCATAAAAACCACGACGGTTACTGTTGTGATTATGAATCTATGGTGTACAATAAAGGGGAGAAAGGATACGGTTATGTTCAAGAGACGGGTGCCGGAGGCACTGATATCGAGATCTTTTGTTGTCCTTGCCCTTGCAGTGATCTTTATAAATATCATAACCCTGGTAATCATCGATATAGAGCATACAGGGTTTCAGCAGACCATGTTTGAGGTGGTTTCGGCTTTTGGAACAGTGGGGCTGTCAACCGGTGACGGAGGGGCAAGGAGTTTTTGTGCAACATTTTCTGATCTCTCAAAGATTATAATAATATTCACAATGCTTGCCGGAAGGCTTGGGCCCTTAACACTCTTTATGGCCCTGCTCGGCCAGAGAGAAGAGCGAATCCGCTATCCGGAAGGGAGGATCATGATAGGATGAAAAAACAATTTGCAGTAATCGGGCTTGGGAGGTTTGGCTCGGCAGTGGCGCTGACCCTCTCTGAAAGCAACTGTGACGTAATAGTAATAGACAGAAACGAGAATAAGATAAAGGCAATCGCAGACCATGTAACCCTTGCAATACAGATGAATGCAATAGATGAGGCTGCATTGAAGGAGGCAGGCGTACAGGGTGTGGATGTGGCAGTGGTGAGTATAGGAGAAAATGTTGAGGCGAGTATCCTTGCGGTTATGATACTCAAGGAGATGGGCATCAAGGAGATTATAGCAAAGGCCGTAAATGACCTTCACGGAAGAGTTCTTGCCAACCTCGGTGTCGACAGGGTTGTACACCCTGAAAGGGATATGGCACAGAGGGTTGCCCGCAGTTTGATAAAACCCCAATTCCTTGAGCATATAGAGCTCTCTCCTGAATACAGCATTATTGAACTGCCGGCACCGAAGTCCCTGTGGGGCAAGAGTATAAAAAATACCAACCTCCGGGCGGAATACGGCATAAACATAATTGCAATAAAAAAAAGATATACGATTAATGAGACGGAGAAAGAGACCTGGAACATCAACCCCTTGCCGACGGATGTGATTAAAAAAGATGATGTTCTGGTCGTCCTTGGTACAGACAGAGATATAGAAAGGCTGAGGTAAAACAGCGTATGGCAGAGTAAAGAAGCGTTAATTTGACAATGTTGAGTCTTTTAAATGAAATTTGGCCTCATATCGTCGGAGGGCTTACCTTGCTTGTGACGCTTGTGGCTTCAGGTCATGCCGTTCTGAACAAGCGGGATGCACGTTCGGCAGTAGCATGGGTTGGAGTGATCTGGCTGGTCCCTGTCCTCGGAGCCCTGCTCTATCTCATCTTCGGGATTAACCGCATCAGGAGGCGTGCCAAGGCATTACGCAGTGATCATAACCATCTGCCGTGCCACCCTCAGTGCTTGAGTAAATATCAATGCAAGGTTGACGCCGATCAGGTACTCAATCAGCACAGACGGTTCATCTCCCTGTCGCGGTTGGTGGAAGGAATCGTACACAAACCCCTCTTGCAGGGTAACAGGATTACCCCTCTTGTCAATGGTGATACTGCCTATCCGGCAATGATCAGGGCCATCGACGGGGCAGAGCATTTCGTTACACTTTCTACATACATCTTCGACAACGACAAGGCAGGCAAGCTGTTTCTCGACGCCCTTGCCCGCGCTGTCGGTCGCGGGGTGGATGTGCGGGTGCTTGTCGATGACGTGGGGGCACGATATTCATGGCCTCCGATGACACGTATGTTGCAACGTGCAGGCATTACGGTTGCACGCTTTCTCCCAACCTCTCTCCCCTGGCGGATGCCCTATATCAATCTCAGGAACCACCGCAAGATACTGGTGGTAGATGGGAAAACAGGGTTTACAGGAGGCATGAATATACGGAAGGGGCATATGCTGATGGAGAACCCCAGGCATCCTGTGCAAGACCTGCACTTTCATGTGGAGGGCCCTGTTGTTGCACATTTACAGGAGAATTTTGCAGAAGACTGGGCTTTTTGCACAGGTGAGTCCATGCAGGGAGAACAATGGTTTCCATGTATTGAACCAAAGGGCACTGTAGTGGCACGCGGCATTCCTGATGGACCTGATGAAGATTTCGAGAAGTTGCTCTGGACCGTCCATGGTGCGCTTGCATGTGCAAGAAGGTCCGTGCGGATCGTGACCCCATACTTTATTCCTGATTCCACCCTGACTACATCGCTGAACCTTGCTGCAATGCGCGGGGTAGATGTGGAAATTATTCTCCCGCAGGAAAATAACCTGAGAATAGTCAAGTGGGCATCCACCAGCCTGCTCCTGGAGTGCCTGGAACATGGATGCCGTGTCTGGCTGACCGCACCTCCCTTTGATCACACGAAGCTGATGCTCGTGGATGATGTTTGGGTCTTGTTCGGCTCTGCAAACATGGACACCAGGAGTTTTTTGTTAAACTTTGAGTTCAATGTGGAGTGTTATGATCACGGGTTGGCTGCGGAGATGAATTCACTCATAGATACAAAGCTGAAGGATGCTCACCAGGTGACACTACAAGAGATAAGGAACCGGAGGCTTCCGGTTAGATTGCGCGACGGGATTGCCCGGCTCTTTTCACCGTATCTGTGAAATGTAATGCTATGGTCCATTATGGTAATAACTCCTTCTGTTTAAGATTTTTTTTGGCTTGTACCTATCTCTAAACAAGAGGTTTCTTTTTCTTGATAGCTATTAAAAAAGATTCAGCTATATTAAAACGGGGAATATAACCTCTTCCCTTTTTAATATATAACCTCACCGAAGTGCGTTCCTGTCCGGAATAATAACAAGGATAAAGAACAAGTCAGCGTAGTCAATAAGGATGTCCCGTAAGTTGTTTGTGCCGGTAATCGCTGACCAGGTATATCAGCATTCTATGCAGCGCATATCCCGTATTTCGGAAGCACATCATGCAAGATGTCAAAACGGTGCGCTTGCAGAGCATCATGGAAATATTTCCAGTTAGACGACATGAAGGCCTTCCTGAATCTGAATACTTCCCGACCTGTATCTGATGCCGCCAGTTGACTGATGGACTTATACTTCCAGGAGCCTCTCCCTTTCGCTATGTACTCTATATCCGCCTGACCAAAGGAGAAGCTGCCTTTTTTGATCTCATCGATCCATTTTTCATGCCGTTTCTCCCCGCGTTTGTCACGATCGGATTTGATCAGAGAGTATATCTTCCTTGCATCCTTTTCGGGCAGCCCGGGCATTGATTCGATATCCATGGCCAGGTCTTTTCCTCGGAAACATTGCATCGCACGGCACATCTTGTCCACTGCATCCATGAAGATTGCCGGGTTGTTTCTTCTTATCTTTTCGTTCAGGCCGTTGCGATACTCCCAAACGAGTGAAGGCTGGTCAGGATAGCTGAGAGCCGCACCATGCCCCAGCGGGAACGACTCGCTCAGGAAAAAACTGGCAATCTTGTTCAGAAAGTTCCTGTCCTCCGACTTGTTGTTGCTCTTGATATCGTCAACCTCGTTGATCTCGTGGTTTACTCCGGCAAAGCCCTGATGTGACCATGTATCAGCGTAGACATGCATTGTTATTCCGAGCCTGTGCAACGCGTATGGTTTCTCATGATCATTTACACATGCCAGGAGCATGTCCATGGCTACATGGCTGTCAGGATGACACACTAATTTCCTTATGAAGGTGCCTTCGGGGTTTTCTCCGGCAGGTTTCCCGCCGTTGCCAGGCAGAAAATGAAAAGGAACCCATACCCTATGGTTTGCAAGTTCATCTGTATTGCGATAATCCAGCATTTTATGTGCAGATGAGACCCTGCTGTACATTGCGCCGTTTTGAAAATGGATTACACCTGAATTGGTTGCATCATCGACATATTGAGCACTGTAGGCGATTATTGATGCTTGCCGGTGTCCATATCCTGCCAGGCGTGCGGCAACATAAGTCATTGTGTGGTGACCATCGATCTGCATTCTCTCCTCCCATGCTCAGTCATGATAAACTGTAAGGCCGGGCTTCACTCCGGTCTCATTATTGCGCCGGACTAATGTTTGAGCTAATAAAACGGTATCATAATTCAAGGAAAAAATCAAGGGGAATATCTATCGCTTAAAAGGGGGAATTAACGTGAAAAATGTTGACTTGATTGTGTTTAAACCCATCTCCTTTCTGTGAAAATAATTCTCGGACAGCCTGTTGAGTGTCACCGGAAGGATTCCACAAGGTCTCGCAGGGGGATATTATCTTCTTTGAAGAAGGGGCGATGGGAGCCCATCAACTTTACAATCATGGCGAATCGCCCTGTGTTTATTTGGATCTAAGGACAACCTTCGGCATAGACGTTTGCGAATATCCCGACTCATCGGGATTTCCAGAGCATGTCGGCCCATAGGGAACATTCGGGAAGTTCACATCTTAACTATTAAGTTTAGATATTGCCCTGGACTTCATTACACACATACTTAATAGTTATTATAGCCCCTTGTTCTTCTTATCGCGGCCCCTAAGTTTTTTCGTCAAGATTTCTTTTTTGAGGCAACGATATTGTTTTTTTATGAGACAAACTGCAAACCGTGCGTGTTGACATATTAACGTTGTGATGCTATAATGTTTTATAAATACACTGTTAGGAGGTATAATGTCAACATTATCTAAGCGTTCCACTATCTATTTAGATCCTGTACTTCATAAAGCATTACGGATCAAGGCATTGGAGACGTCCCGTTCCATGTCTGAACTTATTAATGATGCTGTCAGAGAAGCACTGGCTGAGGACGCCGAGGACCTATCGGCTTTTGAAGAGAGGGCAAATGAACCTTTGATCAGTTACGATGCAATGCTCAAAAGGCTCAAAAAAGATGGCCGAATATAAAATCTTTTTCAAGAAAGCTGTGTGGAAGGATTTTGAATCAATCCCAAAAAAGGATTTAAGGAAAATCCTCCAACGCGTAGATTTGCTCGCAGAGAATCCTCGTCTTCAGGGAAGCCAAAAATTGTCCGGTCAAGAAAGATATCGAATACGTCAAGGGCACTATCGTATTGTATACTCAATCCAGGATAACGAACTTACAGTTTGGATAGTAAAAGTAGGCCATCGAAAAGATATTTATAAGGAAAAATAGTGAGGGGGAGGTCCGTAACAGTTTAGTTCCTTCTTTAAACGGACAGGTTCGATCAATCAAGAAGAATTATTAAAGAGAGCCGCCTGAGCGGTAGGGGAATCAGAAATGAGAATAATCTGAAGGAAATCTCTGTGTAGAAAACTTGGGGGACTGCGTTGACTTATTGTTTATCCTTGTTAATATTCCGTCCAACAATGGACTTCGGTTGGCTTAACAAGCTTTGAGTAAATTCGTATTCATACACGGCTGAACAGGTACATTAAAATGGAAAAGAAAAAGATTGCCATAACTATGGGTGATGCCGGCGGCATCGGGCCTGAGGTAGCAGTCAGGGCCGCCCTGTCGGAAGACATACAAAAGATATGTTATCCCTGCCTGATTGGCGACAGGGAGGTGCTGGAAGAGGCCGCCCGGATATCAGGCGTATGTCTCAACCCTGAAAAAACAGAGGTCATACAACCCCGGCCAATTGAAAGTTTTTTGAGGGGCAGCCCCTCTCCGGAGAGCGGCAAGGCGTCATATATATACATAAAACATGCTGCTGAGGGATGCCTCAGGGGGGATTTTCATGCAATGGTGACTGCGCCTGTCTCCAAGGAGGCCCTGAGAATGGCCGGACTTCCATGGCCGGGACATACTGAAATGCTTGCGGAGATTACCTCAACAGAAAAATATGCAATGATGCTCATTGGCGGCCCCCTCAGGGTATTGCTTGTTACAACCCATATTCCCCTCAAGGAGGTCCCGGGAAAACTCACGGAAGAGATAATTCTCCGCAAGATAGAGCTTGCCTGTGAGGCCTGCAGGATGTTAGGGATAAAATCTCCTGCCGTGGCCGTGTCAGGCCTTAATCCCCATGGTGGAGAGGGAGGACTCTTTGGCAGGGAAGAGATTGAGGTGATAGGGCCTGCAATTAAAGAGGCACAGGGCAGGGGGCTGAACGTGAAAGGCCCTTTTCCGCCGGATGTCGTCTTCAGGCTCGCCTATACAGGCAAGGTGGATATAGTGGTTGCAATGTACCACGATCAGGGGCTGATCCCCCTGAAGATGATAGCCTTTGACCAGGGGGTTAATATAACCATAGGACTCCCGATAATAAGGACCTCCCCGGACCATGGCACAGCATATGATATCGCGTGGGGTGGCACAGCACGGCCGGACAGCATGATAGAAGCCGTTAAACTTGCCGTTAAACTCTCCCCTCCGGGATAAGAGCCGTTTTACAAGCTATCCTCAGTGCTCCTTAGAACCCATAATCCTTACTGCAACCCTTCTGTGCCTTGGGCCGTCAAATTCACAAAAGAAGATTGACTGCCAGGTGCCGAGCTGCAACCGGCCCTGCTCAATCAATATAAAGGTGGATGTACCGACAAGGCTCGATTTGATATGGGCATCAGAATTCCCTTCCAGGTGGGCATATCCTGCGTCACGGGGAACAATCTTCTGAAGAGTATGGATTATGTCCCTCCTGACAGACGGGTCAGCACCCTCATTTACTGTAATACCGGCCGTGGTGTGGGGGACATGCAGATAACAGACACCCTCCTGAACCCCTGCTTCCTCAACGAGTCTCTCTATCTCCGAGGTAATATCAATGAGCTCAACCCTTGCCCCTGTCTTTACATTTACATGTTTTATCATTACCGGATATCCGGGCCAAGCCCTTTGAATATGATATCATAAAACTCGCTGCTATTTACCTCAAGAGATATTTTCACGGCAAAGAAATCCCTCAACTCTGTGTCTGACAGCAATCCCCTGAGTTTTACCATATCCTTTTCAGTTGTGACAATAATCTCAGCCCGCGCCTCCCGAACCCTTTTTATTATCTTTCTAATATCCCTGCCACTGTAGCAGTGGTGGTCTTTAAAGGCCTTATGCCCAACAACAGATGCGCCAAGTTCGCTGAGCAGATTCAGAAACTGTCCCGGATTGCCGATGCCCGAGAAGGCAAAGACCTTCTTGTCTTTCAGTATATCAGTCGAAAGGGCCCTGCCATCCAGGGCAACAAGCCCCTCAACCCGATAATCAGCATAAAAAACAGGGGCTTTTTCATTATACCTCCTGATGGTCTTCTCCAGCTCATCTTCTTTCTTCCTTGTCTTGTTGATTATAATGATGTCCGCCCTCTTCATCTCGGCAATCGGTTCTCTCAATATCCCCAGCGGGATCATTCTTCCGTTTCCAAAGGGATTGGTTGCATCAACAATGAGTATGTCTATATCCCTGTGCAGCCTCCAGTGCTGAAACCCGTCATCCAGGATGAATACATCCCTGTTGTTGGCTATAAGCCCTGCCCTGTACCGGTTTGAGTCCTTTATCACCCAGGCTCCCTTAAGCCGCTCAGCCATCAGGATTGCCTCATCCCCTGCCTCAGACCATGAGGCAAGCGGGCTGTCACCCTTACTGACTATTACAGAGTCTCTTCCTTTACCCTTATAACCCCTTGTGAGGATACAGGGCCTGAGATTTCTGTTGATTGCCTCCCTGGCAACGGCTATTGCCGCCGGGGTCTTGCCCGTACCTCCAACTGTGAGGTTACCAATGCTCACGACCCTCCCGTCAAGCCTCTTCCGTGCTGAAAGCCTGTAGTTCCTGTGCAGGGAGTACCCCAGATAATAGAGGTATTCAAGGGGTGTCATCTAACTATAATACACTATTCAGCAGCATGCCGGCCCCATTGGAAACAGGGGCAATCAACGGCATATGCAGGGGGTTGACTCTTAAATTCCAGGATGGCCAAAACACTCACTAAAAGATTATCTGATAATTATATCTTGACATATCCAGTCATTAAATGTTATTAAATATACGTTTTTTAACCTCAACGGTTAAACAGGAGGATCAATGGCACTTCTAACTTTCAAGGGCGGAGTTCATCCCCCGGACCATAAGGAATTATCCTCGGGAGTTCCCGTAAAAGAGGCCTCTTCACCTTCACAGGTTCTTATTCAACTGAGTCAGCATATAGGTGCACCCTGCAAATGTACTGTGCAGATAGGGCAGGAGGTCAAGAAGGGAGATTTGATCGGAGAACCCACAGGTTTTGTCTCGGCTCCTGTTCATTCTTCGGTCTCGGGCAAGGTGGTTGCCCTGATGGATATACCAAATGCAATGGGAAGAATGGTGCCCGCAGTCGTAATAGACAATAACGGCAAGGATGAGTGGACCCAGCTCAGGGACAACCCTGACTACATGAAACTAACCCCGGAAGAATTAAAAGGAAAGATAAAGGATGCGGGGATTGTGGGTATGGGTGGCGCCACGTTCCCCACCCATGTGAAACTCTCGCCCCCCAAGGAAAAACCCATTGATGTGGTCATAATAAACGGGGCGGAATGTGAACCCTACCTGACGGCGGACCACAGGTTGATGGTGGAAACACCTTCAGACGTAATAGAGGGCCTGAAGGTTTTAATGAGGGTTCTGGGGGTAAGCAAGGGTTATGTGGGGATCGAAAACAACAAACCGGATGCCATAGCAAAGATGAAAGAGGCATCTTCAGGTGAAACAAACATAGAGGTAACGGCCCTTGAGGTTAAATACCCTCAGGGCGCTGAGAAGATGCTGATAAAGGCCATTACAGACAGGGACGTACCGGCCGGTGGCCTGCCGATGGATGTTGGCGTGGTTGTCCAGAATGTCGGCACTGCCCTTGCCGTATTTGAGGCATGCCGTTACGGCAAACCCCTTATTGAGCGGGTGGTAACCGTCACAGGGCTTGGGGTGAAGAGCCCCGGCAACCTCAGGGCAAGAGTCGGCACACCCGTAAGGGAATTGATTGAAACATGCGGTGGTTTCAATAACAGTCCTGCAAAGGTTATACTTGGAGGCCCCATGATGGGATTTGCCCAGTATACAATTGATGTGCCTGTTGCAAAGGGGACATCAGGTGTTCTGGTCATGTCTGAAGAGGAACATAGCGTTTCAGGCAGGTTCGGTCCCTGTATAAGGTGCGGCAGTTGCATTGACGTCTGTCCTATGGGCCTTATGCCGTCCATGCTCAGCATTTTGTCTGAAAAAGGCTTTTACGAGGAGACAAAGGAGTACAACCTCCTTGACTGTTTTGAGTGCGGAACCTGCACCTATGTCTGTCCGGCAAAAAGGCCTATTGTACAGTTTATAAGACTTGCAAAATCATTAGTGAAAAGATAGAAAGTCATTGGTCACTGTGCCTGTGGCGTTATCGGTCGTTATTTACGACTCAATGCTTCAAATGACAGAGCAATGACCAAGGACAAATGAGTAATGACTAAACGGGAAGGAGCGAATAAAATGGCAGTGGCAAAGAATGAGCGTGAATTGATTGTAACTGTTAGTCCTCACATCAGAAGCGAGGAGACGGTAAGCAGGATTATGTGGACTGTAAGCCTCAGCCTGCTGCCTGCCTTTGTGATGGCTGTATATTTCTTTGGTCCACGGGTACTGTATGTTACAGCCTTTAGCATTATAGGTGCTCTATTAAGCGAATGGCTTGTGGAGAAAATGACAAACAGGGAAGTTACCGTTAGAGACGGCAGTGCCTTTCTAACCGGTCTGCTTCTTGCGATGACCCTGCCTGCTACAGCGCCTTTTTATATCCCTCTAATCGGTTCGTTTGTTGCTGTTGCCATAACAAAGCAACTCTTTGGCGGGATCGGCTACAATATATTTAATCCGGCACTTATCGGGAGGGCCTTTGTACTGATAACCTGGCCACGGGCAATGACATCATGGATTGTACCAACTGCTGCATTTGTGGGGCTTGACGCCAAAACCACCGCAACTCCCCTCGGACTTTTGAAAGAACAGGGTATGCCCAAACTCCTTGAGGTTTTTGGCGGCAAGACGAACCTCTATATAGATATGTTACTTGGTCACAGGGCCGGTTCACTTGGTGAGACCTCTATCATTGCACTCCTGATTGGAGCAGCCTTTCTGCTTTATAAAAGATACATCACCTGGCATATACCGCTTTCATTTCTTGCAACAGTGGCAGTCTTTGCATGGATTTTCGGAGGCAAGGAGGGACTCTTTACGGGTGACCCGGTTCTCCATCTCTTAAGCGGTGGTCTGATAATCGGCGCCTTTTTCATGGCTACCGACTATGTGACCTGTCCCTCTGTGAAGTCCGGGCAGATATTGTTTGGTATCGGTTGCGGACTGCTTACAATACTGATAAGGCTAAAGTCGGGATACCCCGAGGGTGTAATGTTTGCTATACTCCTGATGAACTGTTTTACTCCATTGATTGAGAGAAATATGAGGCCAAAGGTGTTTGGAGTTAGAAAGGAGGCCAGAGAGTGACCTTTAAAGATATCCTCAAGATAACCGCAAACCTTGTGGTATTATACGTTATAGGCGGCCTGATACTTGCTGCCGTACATGTAAGGACAGCCCCCATTATTGCTAAAAAGGCCGCACAGGAGAAGAAAGAGGCCCTTCAGAAGATGATGCCTGAAGCTGACACTATTCAGAAATTAGGTGACTGGGAACCCCATGGAAAGCAGGCGGAATACTTTGTTGCAAAGAAGGATGGAGAGATTATCGGGTATGTGGTCCAGACCTTTGCAAAGGGGTACTCAAGTTATATAAATATCCTTTTTTCTGTCAATAATAATTATGTTGTACAGCGGATAAATATACTTCATCATGCAGAAACACCGGGGCTTGGCGATGAAATAGATACCAGGTGGTTCAAGGAGCAATTCCGCGGTAAGGATATGGAACATCTTAAGGTTGTAAAGAAAGAGACAACTAAATACATTCAGGCCATTACCGGAGCAACCATTTCATCAAAGGCTGTGACAAAAGATGGGATAAAAAGAGGTCTGGAATTTTTAATGAAAGCTCTGAAAGGAGAGAAACAGCATGAACCCTCTACATCAAGAAAAGGTTAGTTACTGGGGATTAATTAAGAATGGAATATTTAAAGAAAATACTATATTCAGGCTCGTCATCAGTCTCTGCCCCTCTATAGCTGTTACAAATAGTGTAAAAAATGGTTTGTTGCTGGGGGTAGCGGTTCTGTTTGTGCAGTCAATGGTTAATTCAACCGTGGCCCTTTTGAGGAATTTCATTCATCCCAGGATCAGGCTCCCTATCTTTATGCTCATTATTTCCGGGTGGGTCACTGTTGTTGATCTGCTTATGCAGGCATATGCACGAACGGCGTATAGGGAGATTGGGCTCTACATAGAGATTATCGTTGCCTTTGCATCAATTCTTGCAAGGGCTGAGATGTTTGCCAGCAAAAACAAGGTGGGAGCGGCATTCTTTGATGGTGTTGGCTCAGGGCTTGGATTTCTTGTAGCTCTTGTCCTTATCAGTTTCTTCAGAGAACTTCTCGGCAGGGGGTCATTATTGGGATTCACTATAATCCATACAAAACCCTTGCTCATCATGCTTATGCCAACGGGGGGGTTCCTTGTAGTAGGTCTGCTCATGGGCTTTTTCAACTGGATTGATATCAACTTTTACGGTGGGAAAGGTGCAGGTGGTGCAGGTGGACACTGACAGATTCAAAAAAATGGTTACGGGTTAAACTTGTAACGGGAAACAGACAACTCTCAACACAAAAGAATTGCATAGGTTGAATCGGCGATAATGAATAGCATAAAGAAAACAATTTGTTATTTTATCACGGAGGACAGTAATGAATAGTGAATTCATAAAACTCTTTGAACTTTTTATAGCGGCATCCGTTATAAACAACTTTGTCTTTACAAGGTTTCTTGGTCTCTGTATCTTCTTCGGTGTTTCAAAAAAGATGGAGACGGCTGTCGGGATGAGTATAACATTTACATCGGTCATGGTTATTTCTGCAGCGCTTAGCTGGATTCTCTTGACTTACGTAATGATTCCCCTTAATCTTACGTTTCTGAAGATAGTTATTTTTATAGGTGTCGTAGCTGCCTTTGTGCAGGCATCGGATACAATAATGAGGAAGATAAGCCCGGGGTTATACTATAAGTTAGGAGTTTATCTTGCCCTTATCTCAACTAACTGTATCATTATTGCCGTACCCCTTATAATGACGACGGAAAAGTATACCTTTATTGAGACCCTGATATTCGCCCTTGGTTCCGGGATTGGTTTCGGCATTTCCCTTGTCATAATGGCAAGCATCAGGGAGAAGCTTGAACTTGCAGATGTCCCGAGGCCATTCAGGGGTATGCCGATTGCTTGGATTACTACAGCATTAATAGCGCTTGCATTTACAGGTTTTTCGGGATTGATAACGATGTAGCACAACTTGAATACCGCAGCACACAGGGGGCTCAGGGAAGGCCCGGATTATTAAAAATTCGGAGAATGGGAAGTTTAAATATAAACAGTCATAGCTGTATTTTAATACCTGATGACTCAATGACCAGGAACCTAACCCGGAGGTATTAAAGGATGATAGATTATAAAACAGTTACTGAGCTAATCAATGCTATTGGTGGCAGTATTGACCTTACACATATAATAAACCTCATCCCATTGCCCACTGTGGGCGCAGGTGGGGGTGTTGAGGCTAAAGGGAGTGTTGACATGGTATCGACTCTCATGTTTACATTCATATTTGTTTTAGGTATAGGAACCACATTTGGGTTGGGGCTGGCCTTTGCAGCAAAGAAGTTTGCAGTAAAAAAAGACCCGAGGGTTGAGCAGGTGCGTGAAGTCCTTGCAAGCGCTCACTGCGGTGCATGCGGCTATGCCGGATGTGAACAATATGCGGAGGCAGTTGTTTCAAACCCTGATGTTCCCCCAAACCTCTGTACACCCGGAGGAGCAAAATGCGCTGAGATGGTTGCCATAATCACCGGAAAGAAGGCAGAGGCCACCGAGCCGATATTTTCAAGAATCATGTGCCGGGGAGACTGGCATAAGTCGGTAAAGAGGTTTAAATATGAAGGTATAGAAGACTGCAGGGCTGTTGTGCTGGCAGGTGGTGGTGACAAGGCATGTGTCTATGGCTGCCTTGGATACGCCACATGTGTAAGGGCATGTCCATTTGATGCCCTTCATATGAATGAAGACCATCTCCCCGTTGTCGATATAACAAAATGTACGGGATGTCGTAAGTGCGAGGCTGTCTGTCCGAAAAAGGTTATCGAAATACTGCCGGCCGGCAAGGCAGTGGTAGTTACCTGCCACTCAAGGGACCGGGGCGCTGAAACGAGAAAGAACTGTCAGGTCGGCTGTATTGCCTGCGGTGTCTGTGTGAAAGTCTGCCCCTTTGATGCAGCAAAGGTTGAGAACAGTCTTTCCCGCATTGATCTGGATAAATGCCGCGTCTGTGGCCTGTGTGTAAAAAAGTGTCCGACAAAGGCGATTGTGGATTATATACCGGAAAGGTCCAGGGCATATGTTCTCAGGGACAAGTGTATCGGCTGCAATATGTGCATGAAGGTATGTCCTGTAAATGCTGCCGAGGGTGAATTGAAGAAGGTGCATACAATTGACCAGGGCAAGTGCATCGGCTGCGGTATCTGTACTGCAAGGTGTCCCAAGCAGGCCATTGACGGGACATTTAACGCCCAGGAAGTCTTTGCAAAGGCAGAAGAGAAGAAAAGGAAGAAGGCGGCAGCTTAGTTCTTAAAAAACCCTTTGCCTATAGCCTTACAATATGGACTGAACAGGATATGCAGGGGTCATAGGCACGAACGAGTGTTTCAAGCGCCGGCTTGATATCAGGGGTCTCTTTTATAAGCGCCTCAGCCATCATCATGAGGGTTCGTTCCATATCCGAGAGGTTCATGGCAGTGGGTGTGGTTATGTTGCCCTCTGTCACATACCCTTTTTCATCAAAGGTATAGGTATGTACAAGCATGCCCCTTGGCGCCTCAATAGCTGCCGTACCCGTACCTGCAACCGGACTGAACTCAGCCGTTATACCGCCATCCTGCCCCTCGGGAAGGTCAAGATCAATCAGCTCACCTATAATCTCCACCACCCTCTCGAGTGAAAAGACTATCTCAACACCCTGAGCCAGATTGTTCATGTAGGTACTCCGGCTCTTCATGATACCGAGTTTCTTCAAAAGTGCCCCGGCACTGCCCTTGAGTTTACTGCCTGAGTTGAGAATCCGCGGCAGGGCCCCGACCATGAAAGGCTCCTTGCCGTAAAGGGTGTGTTTTGTGTAAGAAGGTGGAAGGGCGGATTCATGGAACTTCTGATAAAAATCCCTTATCTGTACCTTCTCCTTGCCATTTATGAGAATATCACCTCCGGTATAGCCATAACCCCTGCCTGCAAGTGAAACCCGGTTACCGACCTCAACAAGGGGTGTATATTGAAGGGGGGGAATCTCTTTTGACAGAAAACGCGACACCTCATCTATAAGGGGTTCTGCCTCCTGCTGAACACGTTTCAGGTCTTCCCTTGAGGGCCCTGCACTCATACCGCCCACTACAGGCGTTATCTGATGAATCGCCCTCCCGCCGACACACTCCTGCATTCT
This sequence comes from bacterium, assembly GCA_036244995.1. GTDB lineage: Bacteria > Nitrospirota > Thermodesulfovibrionia > Thermodesulfovibrionales > JdFR-85 > BMS3Bbin07. Next base: position 50,671 of record BTTF01000001.1, read on the forward strand.
GTTACCAATGCCCTTTACCTTGAATCCCAGAGAAGCAGCATCAGGCAACTCCCTGGCCATATCCACAAAAGAGCTGTAACCGTAATAATCCGGCAGGGCGAGCAGAAAGAGATGCAGCCCATGACTCTCAAGCGTCTCAGCATGAAGCAGAAGCTCCCTTAAAAGCACTGCCTCCCCTGGCGCCTTTACACCAAAGGCATCCTCTATGGCCATTACCGAAATGACCCTGTGTGAGGCAGAGCATATGGAGCATATCCTTGAGACTATTGTGGGCACGTCATTAAAATGCCTGCCCACAATGAGCTTTTCAAACAACCTCGGTGGGGTAAGTATGTCAAGTTCTACTGACTCCACACGCCGGCCTTTTATCTTAAGACCGATACTCCCATGTCCTTCCACCCTGCTTATCAGTTCTTTCTTCATTATCCTCTTTCCCAGAAGAGGTCAAACCTCTTCTTTATCTCATCCTCACCAAGCCCTATCTGCCTGAATATCTCTACGAGTGCCTCCTTGTTTGCATCCTCATAAGCACCGAAACAGCCATCACACGGCCTGCCCACCGACGGCTGCCTTGCACCACAGCCGGCCCTTGTGACAGGCCCGAGGCAGGGAAGCCCCCGGTATCTGAGCAAACACTCGTTACCCCTCATCTTGCACTCCATACAGAGCGGATAATTGGGCACCTCCGGGACCACGCCCCTGAGCAGGTACCCAAGGCAGTGCATAAAATAATTCCTCTCTATCGGACACCCCGGAATTGAAAAGTCCACGGTGACAACGTCACTGACCGGCCGCGGGAACCCGGATGTAAACCCCTCGCCCGTTTCAGGATAGACGTCCCTTAACCAGCCCCTCCTCTTCTTCGGGCCCCGTGCCACCACACCACCTGTGCATGCGCAGGTCCCTATGGCAACAAGGTATTTGACCTTCTTTCTAAGGCCCCTCAGGAGCCCAGCCTCTTCTGCCTGGGTTACAGCCCCTTCCACAAGGGCAATATCAGGGCTCCTGCCTGTAGTCGGCATGGCAACATTGAGGTCAACCACCTCAACGAGGTCAAGCACCTTGAGGAGACCCTCCTCAAGATTGGTTATCTCAAGAATATCTCCTGAACACGATGTCAGGGAGTAAAGACCTAATCTGGGTTTTTCCTTGGCCACTCTCATATCAGAAGATCTCCGGCAGGTTTATTGCGTCCCAGTATGTAAATATCGGGCCATCAATGCACGTATACTTATGCCCCACCACGCAGTGTCCGCATTTGCCCAGGCCGCACTCCATCCTCCGCTCAAGTGACATGTAAATACTCCCCTTCGAGTAACCAAGTCTCAGGAGCTTGTCAAGGACAAATTTATAAAACACAGGTGGCCCGCAAACAGCCACGGAAGTGCCCTCCAGGGGCATCGTGATCTTGTCAAGAAGCTGGGTAACCCTGCCTACATGTCCCTGCCATCTACTACTCTCCGGCACACTGTCCACGGAAAGCATGCATTTTATATCAGTCCTTGCAAGCAGATTCTGCATCTCTCCATAAAAAAGGACACTCTCGGGGTCTCTTGCACCATATCCAATTCCAACCTCTCCAAAACGCTCCCTCCTGTAAAGCACATAGCGTATAAGGGACCTAAGTGGCGCTATTCCAAGTCCACCTGCCACTATAAGGAGATTTCCACCCTCCATGGCCTCAACAGGATAACCATTTCCGTAGGGGCCGCGGATTCCAACCCTGGAATTCTCTTCAAGTCCATGAAGTACGCCCGTCACCCTGCCTGCCTTTCTCACACAGAGATCTATAAACCCCTTCTCGTCCGGCCCGGAGGTGATGGATATAGGGGCCTCACCCACTCCGAAGATGCTGAGCATGACGAACTGTCCCGGCTTGAATGAAAAAGACTTTCTCCGCTCCTCATCGTTAAAGACAAACCGGAAGAGGCTGTGCTGTGCATCAAGGTACCTCTTCTCTACAAGAATGGCTAACTGCGGTACCAGGCTCATTCCCTTATGCTCCTTACTACCTCAACCATATCTATCCCTGCAGGACACGTCTCACTGCACCGGCCGCAGCCCGTGCATGTCGCCTTTCCGTACATCTCTGCAAACCCCATCTCTTTATGGAGATACCTGAATCTGAACCTCTCAGGCCTTGCGCCACGGAAATTGTGCCCTCCCGTGATAAGGGCATAGTCCTTGCGCATACATGCATCCCACCTCCGCCACCTTACGGTAGTATCAGTCAACAAATCGGTTGAGTCATAAATATCAAAACACTGACAGGTGGGACAGACCATGACACAACTGCCGCAGAACAGGCACCGGTGACTGTATTGCTCCCATACATCGCTTTTATATTCAAGTGTAAGAAGGTCTGCGAGGTTGGTAATATCCATTATGCGGGTAAACATTGCCTCCCTTATCAGTATCCTCTCCTTGTATTCAGCTATCTCTTTTCCCGTGGGCTCCCTGAACAGGTCAGGGCAGAGTCTCAGCATATCATCACCGAGTGCAGTCCGAACACTTACCATATATACATCATCAAGTGTGTAGAGAAACAGGTCATAAATATCCACTATAAAATCGGTATGCATTGATTTGCAGAGGCAGTATTTATCAGGCAGGCAGCTTAGTCCTATAAACCCGGTCTTTTTACGCCGTTTCCAGTAAAAAGAATCCCTTTCCTTATATGAAAACGCCTTGTCCAGTATGTCTATGCCGTGAAGGTCGCAGGGATGAAGGCCAAAGATGATGCTGAACGGGGGCTCCTCTATGCTTACCTCGAGGTCGGATGATGTCCCCTTTATGTGAAAAAGGCCCTCCTTCGGCGGAAAGAAAAACTGCTTTGGGGGGATGACGGTGCGCAGAAATTCAGTGGCCACATTTGAAAAACCGCTGTAGTGTCTGAAAGTGTATGTCTCTTTGCCCTTTTGCTCAGGCACTATCAGTCTGTAGTTCTCGCTTACAGTATCGAGAAACCGGGGCAGAGTCTTTTTCGTCAGGGTCCTGAAAATCATGTCTTAATCAAGATGGTATCAGAAAACAAGGGTGGTGTCAACCAAAGAATTTTTTATACACAGACTCTAATTTTTTATACACAGACTCTATATATCAATCTCCTGAGGAGACATATGTCTTATTATCTTTCCCTTGACCATATATACTACCATTTCAGCTACGTTGGTGGCATGATCTGCTATGCGT
>BTTF01000002.1:0-47980 GCA_036244995.1 bacterium
TGACAGCTAAAATGTACGCCTGTTATTTGCACTTGAGCCATGGGAATGACAGATAGAACACCTTATGGGAGGCGGCGGATTACTACCCCCGATTCCATGACAGTTTCTGCACCGGTTCTCTGTATATGGATGATCAGGACTACTGATGTGGTGAATATATTCCCAGGCATTGACCGTTCCACCGTTATAATCATTATCATCAATGTGACACTGCCTGCAGAGGTAACCGAAATTTTTAGTTCCGCTACCGACTGTCCCGATCAGGAGACTTCCGTTCACCTCTCTTCTTATAAAATAGTCATTGGGTGAGCCGTGCGGTTCATGGCAGTCGGTACAGGAAAGCACATACTGTCCATAATTTGTGGGTAAAAAGGGAGGGTCTATATCAATTCCTACTGTTGCACCATTCTTTCCATGCTTGTCTCCGGATGTTGTAGCATCTCCACCTGCAGTAACCCAGTCAATAGGTTCCAGGTTTCCTCCAAGCGTAGTGCTGTAAATTGTGTTTGTCGTATTATGGCAGTCCGTACAGAGGGAGACAAAGTCCGTAAGGTTGGAGCCATCCTGTGTGGTGGACCCATCGGGCTCAAAAGTTGTGGTGGAATTATAACGGTAGGGGGCCTGATACAATAAACCGCCAACATAGTCGCTCATCTTCTCCCCGGCAGCATCCCCCCAGAGTCCCCAGGCATTATTATCCTTGCTGTGCATACTTGGACGAGATACAGGCCAGCCCCTTGTACTGATGCTCTTGGCACTGTTAGGGGCATTAATGGGGTCACCCTGGGCTGAGTGTGGATTATGGCAGGCAACACAGGGATTTGAGTCAGACGTGTAACCCCATCTTCCGCTAATAAATGTGCTTATATCGTCAAGGTGGTGGGAAGTGCCGGAAGTGGTAAAGTCAAAGGAAAATGCCTCAAGGATATCATTCAGGGTATCTGAGGTCCAGCCGCCTGCCCGAAAGCTGTAACTGCGGTTTACAATACTGCCTCCTGTCTGATAAGAGCTCATATCAGTATGGCAGTCAAAGCAAAAATCCGAAGTCTGGCCGGTATAGTTTGTATCAAACAGCATATAGTTATCCGGTCCACCGGTAGGGGCCGGCTCAGACCCGCCGATACTTGCATGTTGCTCATGACAGTGGGCACAGAGCCCTCTCGGATAATCAGTGGGAAAACCGGCGGCAGAGCGTTTGACCCCATAGGCGCTATCCCCGTGGGCAGAGTTAAGGTAGGGACCGGCGCCTGCCGGGCCGGTGTACAGAAAGACCACTGCAACAAGGAAGATGACCGATAGAATCAATATTGTGTTTTTTCCACGTCTCAATTCTCTAACCTCCAGACCGGCTATTTACTACACGCAACGACCGTGTCATTAATGACTTCAGTTCCTGGACGTATGGCAAACGTTACACCCGTACAGGGCTGTCGGAAGAAAGGTGCTCTTGTAGTTCCACCGCAGCATTTTATAGTAGGGAGAACCATGAGCCCTGTGACAGGAGAGACAGATAACCCTGTCGGTTCCCGGGGTTACGGTACTCACAGCAGAAGTCAGCCCGTCAGTCAGTGATGCTGCCGGCCTTCCAACAGGCACTGTAGCCTTATAAATAGTCGACATGGAAGTAAACTCTCCCGAGTCCGGAATAATCACGTCTGTCGGGTGTCTCAGCCACGGTGAAGCTGAACCGATACCGCTGCTGCCCCCCAAATGAAACGTCGAATGACATTCAGAGCAGAGCTCACTGATTGTTCCCTTCATATTTGCCCATGAGTCAGTAGTACCCCTCGTGGCATAGGTTTCAGCCAGATACTCATTGTGGTCCGTAGCACTCACGGTAGCCTGCCAGTCACTGTCCTCTGCACCCTTTATCTTGTAGAGGAACCTGTAACTGGTAGCCACAGTGGCCCCCTGCCCGGTCAGTGTAAAACCGGCGCTGTACTTGAGGATCGAGTCATCACCGTGATGCCCCCCGCTGACTGCGTCCCACTCATCAGAAAAATCCCTGTTGCCGTGACAACCGTTAGACCCGGCACATACCAGGCGGCCGGCAGTACTGAACCCTGTTGTTGAAGGATCATAGGCGCTGTTATATCCAGGCGGCGTATTGCCGAGTGTAACATCTTCCGAGATTATACCCTGAACATTATGTCCGCTCGAGTCTGCAAGTAAAACATAGGAAAAATTCCCTGCTGCAAGGTCTGTAGGGTCGGAATGGTAAACCTGGGGAATAGTGTTGAAGATATTAGTGCTGCGATTCTGTGCATGACAGCCTATGCAGTTACCACGGAGCAGTCTCTGGTTGGGCGTAGCAGAGTTGTCATAATTCATAGGAACTCCATCCTGGCTGTTGTGCATGGTGTGGCAGTTGCTGCATACGCCGCTAACCTCTGCCCTCACTTCACCGAACAGCATCAGCACCAGCAAAAGAGTAAAGCAGATTAGTGTATGTATCCTTTTATTCATCAGGTTTTGCAAAACACTCCTGAAATTATATATTTATTATATATTATGCATATTATAATGCAATAGCCGTACCATAATATTTACAGATAAACCTTGCAGGGCAACTTCTACCTCTCTGTAAATTATGCAAGCTGATACTGCCAAAAAAAAGAGTCTTTTTTAAAAAACTTAAAACATCCAGGTAATTCTGAAACCATTTCCTCTCTATCTGCAAATGAAGACCTAAACACTGTAACTCAGTACACACCTTTAGCCTCATTTTATTTTTTATGACACTGGATACAGAGCTGTCTCTTTCTATCAAAGGCAAGCATAAAATCAGCCTTGGCTGAGTGCATACTATGACATGAAATGCAGGTAATCGGCTTACCGTTACGCGGGTCTATGACTCCGGCGCCTAAAGGATGTGTGATTTCATGCTGTGACTCATGGCACCTGGAACAGGTTACAATATCATTTGTTTTGAAATAAAGAGGCTGATTCGAATGTCGCGGCACATGACATGCAAAACACTTCCTGTTCTTGACAGGAGCACAACGGATGGACTTTAAAGTCTTCTCCATCAGAAGCGTCCTTTTCTCTGTCTTTTCATGGCAGCCGAGACATACGCCTGCTGCATTTACAGTCAGATTCTTCCTTTTCGATGCATGAGGATTATGACACATGGTGCAGACATTTTTTGCATCAGCGCCATGAACATCCGCCACCTTGAATGTTGCAAGGACATCTTTATGGCAACCAAGGCACAAGGCATCACCCTTTCTTTTAGTGGTTATCTTCCCATTGGCAACAAAAGGATTATGGCATTGTTCACAATCCTTTTTCAGAAAGGCTGTATGACCATAAGGACCAAGGAGACCTTTAGCATCAGAGGCGTGTCCTGAGTGACATTTGGTACAATTCATTGCTTTTGTGACATAAGTTATGGAGACCCCGCCCGCCTTGCACTGTGGGGCATGATGACAGCTTCGGCACAGCTTGGCAGGGGCGGCAAGCAACTGATTCTCCTCCGAAGATGCATGTGCATCATGGCATGATGAACATTTCCCCTCCTTAAAAACTGCGTGTATTTCAGTCTTATCAAGTTGCCCCTTAAGGTCCTCGTGGCAATTCCAGCAGAGTTTCTTTTCTGTGCTGACTAAAAGGTATTTATTTTTCCCGCTATGTGGGGTGTGACAATCCGTACACACACCTTCTTTAAGGGCTCCGTGCAAACTGGACTTCCGTATAAGATTCCTGATACCCTTATGACAACCCAGACAGACGGTATCAACCTTGGCTTTCATCAGGCCCTTCGTATCACTCACATGAGAATTATGACATGAAATGCACATACCCTGTTTAAACGGAAAATGGACATACTTGTCAGACAGGCCTTTCTTCAGCTTTACATGACACTGATAGCAAAGAGCCGGCACACTCGTTTTGAGGTCGGACCGGGCATAGGCATTGCTACCCAAGGCTGATAATATAAACGTTATCAGCATGAAACATGCAGCGATTAAGGTTAATGCTGAAAATCTTCTGTCATTTATGACAGGCTTCACAGTCCCCCCTGGCAAATGGATCATGCTTTATTTTTTTAAGCAGCCCCGGTTTCTCTGTTACATGGGGTTCATGACAGCTCAGACACTGCCTGATTTTAGTTACGGACTTTCCGTCATGCACCTTCAACAATCTCTCCGTGTCTGTTGAATGGCACTTAAGACATAACGCCGGGTCCCTGGCATTCAACAAGTCTTTTGATTCAGAGTAATGGGCAGTATGACAACTCAAACAGTCCCCTTTTTCCATATCTATATGCCCCTTTCTGACCCTGGTAGTCACTACACTTTCATGACATGAAAGACAGAGTTCCTCAGGGCGGCTTAAAAGTTGATACTCAACCTTGGTCCCATGTGGACTATGACAGGCCGTACATTTCCCTTCCTCCACTGGCAGGTGCCTGTGTTTGCTGCCCTTTAGCGCGGCCTTTGTGGCCTTATGACACTTGTAACAAAGCTCCGCCATAGGCATGAGAGTGTTTGCCGTGTAATCACTGGCATGTGGGGCATGACATGTCAGGCACTCCCGGTCCCTGAATGGAGGATGCATCTCCTTTGCTTTAACCTCCGGCAACATACTGTCATGACAATTGAGGCAGAGCTGAGCCGGCGAACTGCTCAGCAAATTCCTGTAATCAGATGCATGCGCCTTATGGCAGGAAAGACATTCTCCTTTATTCACAGGTGTATGAATATAGGTCTTAAAAAACTCCTTCTCCTCCTTTTTATGACAGCTATAGCATAACTGAGCCCGCACAGCCTTAAGCATATCAGGAGTATCGGTGCCGTGGGGATCATGGCATTTTGTGCATTGAAGCTCGGAGAACGGCTTATGCGTGGATATTTCTTTTAACTCCTTTTTCATACCGGTATGACATGTAAGGCATATCTGCCCTTCAGGTGCATTCAGATAAAAAGGATTTCCGGAGCCGTGCGGGTCGTGACAGACTGTGCAGCCTTCCTCCTTTTTTATGGGTGCATGCAAGTCAGTCACGTCAATCTTAGGCTTACCGGCATGACACTTTAAACAAAGAGCCTTTTCATCCATAAGGGTAAGCTTCGGATAATCCGAGGCATGCGGACTGTGACAGTCAAGACATTTCCCCGCGCCCGCGGGAGGATGCCTGTAAGCCGTTTTAAACGCCTTCTCTTCTTTCTTATGACAGATATAGCATAGTTTGGCATCCTGAGCAATAACACCAAGTGGATCCGGACCTCCCGCGGGTTTATGGCAGGAGCTGCATTGCCCGAGTTCCAGGGGAACATGGACCGATTTCCTGAGCAAGTTGTCATTTGTTGAACTGTGGGGGTTATGACAGCCTGTACATTTACCCTGTTGAACCGGATAATTCTTATGTGCCTTCCTGAAACTACCCGCCGCAGGGTCATGACACGACCGGCAGAGATCCGCTTCATCCTTTATGAGATTATCCTTATATTTAGAGCCATGGGCTGCATGACATACAAGACATCCGTCTGAAAGGGGTTTATGGCGATTAGCCCTCATAAAGGGAGCCCTGTCATGACAGGTAAAACACTGCTCACTGCCCTTGTTTTTCAGAAAAAACCTGTTTTCAGATGCATGGGGGTTATGGCAGGGGACACACTTGCCCTGCTTCAGGGCAGTATGCACATTCGGTAATTTAGCTATATCCGAGGCCATCTTCTGATGACAGGTAAAACAGAGCTTTCGCTCCTCCCTCTCCCTGAAGGATTTAACAGCGAGCCTTCCATGACGAAGGTGGCATGCCTCACAGTCCCGCTTACTTACCGGAGAATGCACATACTTCTTCTGAAATTCCTTCAGTTGCTCCTTGTGACAATCCAGGCAGGGTTTTGGTTCAAATCCCTTCCTTCTTGCCATATCTTCAGGAACACATGCATAGATGAGGCTTAAGATAAAAAACAGAAGGAGGACTTTTAAGATATTCTTTCCTTTGGGGTTAATCATTCCTCTCACAATTGCCAATCTCTATCCAATCCTTCCCGTTTACCCAGGTTAGAATAATTTATCCCTGACCGGTTTTGTTTGTCAAGGACAAACTATTTCCGGAGCCTTTCCTCAAGTGACTTTACTGCCTTATCATATATCTTTATACGCGCCTTTGCCTTCAACTGTGCTACAAACTTATCCCGGAGGGCATTAAACTGTTCTTTAAAACAGGCCTTGTAAACAGCATCTCTTACTTCTTCGAACCTCCCGATTTCACCCTTAAGCTTTCCCTGCAAACGGATTATTCTGTAAAATGAACTCACCTTGAATACCGGACTTATCTCTCCCGTCTTCAGTGCAGCCACAATCTCCCTTACAGGCCCTGGAAATTCCTGCATGGTAAGCCATCCAACCTCTCCACCTTTTGGACCTGCAGAATCAATCGACTTCTTCATAGCCAGCCATGAAAAATCCGTACCATCCTGCAGATTGCTCAACAGCTCCCTGGCCTCATCCATGGTCTTCACCGTAATCTGCCGGACTCTAAACCTGACAGGTTCGGCAAAATCTTCCCGGTGTTTCATATAGTAGTCTTTCAAGCTCTTATCTGAAACTTTGATCTTTGGGATAATTACTTTATTGATGAATGCCTGCTTTAATAACTGGTCCTCATAACGCTCTATCTTTTTCTTTAAATCCGGTGCAGTCTCGTAATGCCGGCTGAGTGCCTCATGGTCAACCACCTTACGGTCAATCCAGCTATTAAGGATATTTTCCTTTGCTTTCCCCTTGTAAGGCCTGGCCATGGCTGCAAACTCACCTGCAGTAAGGACCGAGCCATTCACCTCTGCCACTGCCCTTTTATCCTTTGACCAATCAGATGCCTTCTCATCCCCCTTATCCCGGCTTATAGCTGAAAGCAGCTCCTTATTAACCTTAACGGCAGCGTGTTCACGGAGATATTCCAGGTATTCATCGGCACGCTCTTTTTCCTTCTGTTTCCTGACAATCTTCTCTATCTCTTTTCGGACATTTTTAAGGTCTTCATCAGGCGCCTCTTTCCTGCTGACCAGCTTTACTATATAATATTTATCCCGTATTTTAAGAATATCACTCAACTCACCGGGGCTGAGACCGGCTATAGCTTCACCAATATAGGGTGACATGGACCTTCGTGTAAGGACAACATCCACTCCATTTTTCCCGGAATGATGAGTAGAATACTTCCGGGCAAGGTCACTGAAGTCGGCTCCCTTCTTTAGTTGTCCTGCTATATTACCGGCCTCTTCTTTTGAACTTACCTCAATAATGCCAAGCGAAAACCTCTCATAGTTCTTCTTGTAATAGCCTGGAATATCCTTATCCGATATTGAGACCTTACGGGAAATCTCCTCGTCATAAAGCTTCACGACCGACTCCCTCAGAATATACGCCTTAACAGCCTGTTGTACCTGGGGGTCCTGCTCCATGCCCATACGGCGGGCTTCCTCAATAATCAGCATATCATCTATCAGCTTCTGCACATACTCCGACAGAATCAAGTTCCCTGCAGAGGAGAGGTCTTCCCTGCGATGGGTTATCTGCAGCGAATACTTCAAATCTTCTTCAGTAATGGGCTCGCCATCAACAACTGCCAATATCTTTTCCCTTGCCGTTATCTCCCCCCTCTGCCGAAGGGAGACACAACCACCCACAAAAGCAAACAGCAGGAAGAAAACAACAACAGATAAAATTCCTGCATTTATAGAGGCTGCAGTCTTTCCCGTATTGGAAGAGCTGCCGGGCGAAATCCCTGACTGTTGACCGGTGACTATGGCCTGCCTTTGCGCCATACTGCTATCTCCGTTTTTTATCATTTTCATTACCTGTACGTTACCGTGACAAGGGCTCTCCTGTTTTTTTCACCTCGGAAGATGGCACTGAAACGGCAGGAACCGTTGCCCCGCATACTTTTTCAGCCCTTTTTACTAATTTTGAGACTATCCTGGAAGCCACTTTATCCACAGATCTTATCCTTCCCCAGTCAAGGACAATTATATCGTCATCACCCCTTAGTTGACAGCTCTCGCACCACAAGACCCTGTTTTTACGGGCATCTACTATTCTGGCGCTAATAGAGACCTCAGGTGGAGAGGAAGCATTTAATCCGTCAGAGTAAAGCTCCACAGTCCCGACTAAAAAACCATCCACCCCCAGGGAATCAGAAAGGGCCTTCATATCCCTGAAATCCAGTTCTCCCCTCTCCCTGACCCTTAAATCCACTACCGATCTTCTGACTTCTCCGTATTCCACCGGTTCAAAAACAGGATTCTTAAATAATTCCACTAAAAACATGTAAGTAGCTATCATACCTGCATCTCTGACTCCACTGTTATTCCGAAACGGCATCACAGCAATTCTGTACGTATCTTTTGTCTCTTTTGTCTCTTTTCGGGACGGCATGACGGTGAAAGAGGCAAGCAATCTGTCCGCAACCCTGGGGAGCAGGTTATCCATGTTTTTTATTCTGCGCAAACCGAGGATTGCCGTAAAATCATCTCCTGTAGCAGAGGCATTATCAGCCCAGAGGATAAGGCCGGTGGATGAATCAATCAGGCGGGCTGAAAAACCAACCCCTGGATTTTCTCCTCGTGAAAACAGGTTAACAGAACCGAGCAAAACAGCCTTTACCTTCAATTCCGCTCCTATCTTCCTGGCCATATCCCTTGAAATGTATCCGGTAGCCCTGATCCTCTCTTTAAGCAGAAACCTGTTGAGGCTATCCTCATCCACTACGTCAAACCCCTTGCCCTCCAGCCGGGTTCTCAACACCGGCATAACGTATCTCAGGGCATCCCTGTCCTCGCTTAGATTCACAAAAGGAAAGAGGGCTATTCTTTCCTTCAAAACTCTCCCCTCTCCACGGGACGATTGGACTGCATAGCAAACATTGGTAATAAAGAAGAGCGAGAAGATAACGATTAGAAAAGAAGACGCCAATCGGTCAGGGCTACGAAGCACGTTTCGTCTCACGGCCACGTTGTTCAGTTCTTTTTTAGTCATTTGTCACATGTCGATAATCATTACAACAGGTTATAAATAGATTATTTTCAGTATTTAGCAAGTGTCCGGATAGCATCTTTTACTACCCTCAACAGTGTCTCACTCATAGTCTCTGTCCTTGCACCAAAATGTCTGGCCATAAACCCGCCCCCAACACCCGTGCTTGTAACCGACCATATAATGCTCCCTGAACCTGTATCTGCCATCATAAGGGTAATGGTTACATTTGGTGCGGAAATACTTCCCATCCTGACCATTCCGAACTGCTCAACAGAGCCGAAAATAAGCGCCTGCACGCCAAGGGCAGTCCCCAAAGCCTTTATCTGTTCAGTGTTCAGGGATGAGACAGACTTAATCCCCAGACGGTCAATGGCAGCCTTTACCTCTCCGGGAATCACTACATCAACAAGACCCGAGGCCAGCAGTTCACTGATAACCACCTGCCTTACAGCCTCAGCGGCAAATCTCTCACTGGTCAGATTATTCAAAGGCAATACCGCTACCCGTTTTATAAAACCGAAATCCACATCCTGACGGACATGAAATGAAGGCATGCTGCTACGACATCCTGCGCCAAGGAGCAATAGACAGAGCATACCTGTCAGGGCATATTTCTTCAGCAAGTCCATATCGTTTCTCCTTTTATTCTTCATATAGTCAATGGCAAATGATTATCCTGTTCATAATTAAGCATTCCCTGTCTAAAATAATGCATCAATGGTTTCTTTTACAACCTTCCCGGCAGTTTCACTCAATGTAATGCCCTCTGTACCAAAGTGTCTGGTCCAGAAACCGGGACCGCCTGCTGTGTTCCAGGCAGACCATATAATGTTGCCGGTGGACGTATCAAGCATCATCAGGTGGATTGATACCTCCGGATAAGAGGTTGTAATCCCCCGGCTTATCCCAAAGGCCCCAACCGAGCCCATCATTACTGCCTTTACGTTCAGTCTTTCCCCTATCTTCCGTATATCCTCAATCGTTATACCTCCAAGGGATCTGATCTTTAATTCCCTCAGTACCCTTGTTACCTCACCAGGCTCGATAACATCGACTCCCCTGGTAAGGAGCTCCGATATAACCATCCCCCGGATCTTTTCACCGGCATATTCATCCGTGGTAAGGGTTTCCAGCGGCAACACCGCTATCTTCCTTATACTGCGAATATCAACATCCGGCCGGATATATTGTCTCGGGACAGCACAGCCCCACATGAAAATCAGTAAAAGAGACAGGGCCGGAAGCAGAGGCCCGGGAAGCATCCTGTTTTGCTTTTTTTCCTTAACTCTATCAATCATATTCTCATTCCAACCTGTTCGAGTTGTCTTTTCCTGTCATTCCGGCTCCTGTTCTCCGTAGTATTACGAAGGATGAATGTCCGGAATCGTTCTTTAAGAAGGATTCCGGACTCGCTTCACTTGCGGGAATGACAAATGATTGCACTTTATATAATAACACTAATTATAATTCAGACATGTCAGAATCTGCAATTCAAATTCGCACCAATCATATAGGTTTCCGTCTTTTTCTCCCTGACACTCTGTGTATAGTTATACGTAAGGCGGATATCAATAAACTTTGTAATATACCATAACCCGTAGCCACTGAGCGAGTCGTCAGTTGAAGAGTCCGGTTCAGAACGGGCATGCTGATAGTTTAAGTTCACTTTAAGGACAGGCACGGGAAGCCAATCAATTAAAACTCCCTTGGAAGTCGTTGTATTGCCGTCAACATCCGAAACCCTGAAACTTCCGGAAAGATTGATAAACCGGCCCGGTCGGTATGTAATTATTGTGCCACCCTCATTTGAATCCGAAGATGTAATGTCTGACGATTGCCGGTTAAAGCCATATATGAGATTTGCCGTCAGCTTCCGGGTAAGAAATGCATCAAGTGAGCCACGGATAAAACGGGAAATAAGGTGAGAACCTGATGTATAGGATTTCGAGTCCGTGTATCCAATGTCGGTAATCATGTTGACGCCCCTGTAAAGTCTCGAACCTGCACTTAACAGCAATGAATTATTCAGGGACTGTTTCTCACCAAAGCTGAATCTGTCACTCCTGATTAATGCAAGGGTTGTATCGAGGGTTGGCAAAGGAGTAGAGTTAAAGGAGAGGGAATAAATATTGGAGCTGATATCCGTCACCTCTTTATTGTCAAATGCCTCGTTTCTCTGAAAACGGAAAGTAGTAGTAAGCAATCTGTGGGTTACCCATGCTGAGGTAATACTGTAGGTCCTTGTTATATTACTAATCAGCCCTTCCGCCTCACCTGCTGTGGATTTACTGAAAACATTTACAAAAATACCGGCTATAGAGTCCGGAAGGGACACAGTGTTCTGGTCTGTCCTGTCAATATAGCAATTAAAGAGAAGGCTTAACCTTTTTACAGGCATCAGCTTCACACTGAGGTTTAACCCCTGAGTAAAAACCCTCGTCACCTTCGTAACCTTGCCTGTGTCGGGGACCAAGTCCATACCGTAAGCCTCGATTTCTGTTACCAGAACATCACTTAAGCCGGACTTGACCTGATTGATCACCTTGAAATAGCGTGCATTCTGACCGGCAGAGAACCTTATCTCATACCGGTATACACTATTAACTATATCCGTAGATACCACCACACTCTGGATAGCTACTTCCGTCCAGTCCCCGCTATTATAATCACTCCGGTAGGCCCTCCAGTTATACGGAGTTATAAGGCCGATATCAGCACTGACATCTTTATCTACATAAATATATAATCTGTCTACCTCCTCCGATGATGACAAAACCTCTATACCTATATTATTGTACACCTGGCCGTTACTACCGAGGTTGATTCCGGTTGACGTCTGATAATCCTTGTCAATCAGGGACGGCTTGTTATTCAATATATCCACTTCGCTTTTATTTGCATCTATGGCATAGAGCCCACTAAGCGGTGTTCGCTCGAAAAGCACGTTGCCCGTCTGGGTCACAAACTGCTGCCTCCTGTTCCGCACATAGTTCCCCTGATAGACTGCAGACACCCTGGTCCTGCCCCGCTGGAAGGAACGGGAGTAACCGATTCTGTACAGGCCGTTAAAATTGTCGCCGATTGATTTAGCCAGTATATCAGTCGGTGCCTCGTCCACCGTATGCCTGTAAGTAAGGCTGTAGGAGAGGTCTAAATCCCTGAACGAGTATTGATAAATGGAACTTCCGGAATATCCGGTATATCCGGTACTGGTTTTGTCTGTTTCATTAACAAGGAAGTGTGTGTAGTCCCTCTTTTTGTCAAACTGCAGGAAGAGGGAAGGCAACTCCAGGGGTTTTACATTAAGACGGGAATAATAATATTCAGAAGTTTCCCTGCTGTTGTCTCTCAGGTGTGCAGTTGACCACTGCTCCTGACGGCGATAACCTGTACTCAGGTCATAGACGGAGTTCCGGAGGAACAGGTCTATTGCCGGCTCAACCGCCCTCTTGTAAGCGGTGGTAGTCACACCGGCAGGGTCTGTAAGGTCGGAATCCAGCAAACCTGACCTGAAATAGAGTTGATAGGAAAGCATCGGCGTGATTGATTTATCCAGACGCAGATAGAAATTTCGATAAAATGTCTTGTTGACTGATATTTGTTTGTCATCCTCAAACTGCTTCGTAGTATTATGATTCAACTCTGCCCATCCCTTGAGGCCTTCGGCAAAAGCAGGGCCGCCAAGACAGGCACTCAGTAATGCTATTGCGATAATTTTCCATAATATCTTCCGCATAAGCTCGTCAGTCAATAGTCTTTGACAATAATCGCCGACCTGATGTTTGCCATTGACTATCGTTCAGTATGGATTCAAACCCAAACCTGGGGTTAACACTCTAATTCAATCGGTTTCTCTATCTGCATTCTCTGTGCTCTCTGGTTAATCAAATTTTTTATTCCTAATACGGAAACATTGCTATGCCATAGGGATTTTTACCCACAGGGATAACCCTTTCTACTTCTCTTGCAGTTCTATCTACTACAGAGACATTATCGGAACCCCGGTTAACTACATAGAGATTTCTGACCTCAGGGTCCATAATCATGGACCTCGGAGAAGTTCCTACAGGTATGGTACCTATTACCAGGGGCATTACCGTACCCACAGTATAGTAATCCTCCAAAAGGGGTCTGATAATCATTATCTCACCAGGAACCTCCCTCAACAGATAAAGCCTGTCAAAGGACGGGTCAACAACAACTCCTGTGACAGAGGTACCCACATCACTGATATCGCTGACAGCTCCCTTCTCATCCCCTTTAATAACCTTTATGATATCTATGACCGAGAGCCTGTCGGAACCATAATTAGCCACATAGACCTTTCCCCTCTGATAGTCTATAGCGAGCGCCACCGGGCTCCATTCTACACTTAACCTGGCAACCTCTTCAAGCCTGCCGCTCTGCAGGTCCATCCTCAGTACCGAGACATCCCTGGAATCCTTATTAACTACATACACATTAAAATATCTTTCACGGTAATTTCTTAAGATATTAACATCCTCAAGACTGAGAAACCGCGACGCCGTGACAGTCTCTGCCGGTGGGTCTACTGCCACTGCTATCGGACCATTCCCGACATCTACCTTATCTATCTCCTGATAGGTTGAAGCATCAACAACGGATACCGTATCAGAGGCATAATCGGTCACGAAGATAAGGTCCTCCCCTGAGGGTCCCCTGGCTACCGCTATACCCTCCGGGGCACTACCAAACCGGATCGGTATCTCCTGTTCCACTTTATTAGTGGTAGGATCAATCACTGAAATGCTGTTAGAGCCTGAGTTTGCCACATAAACCCTCAAACGGTCCCTCCTCAAACCTGCAGCAATACCTCTGGGTCTCCTCCCCACCCTTACAGTTGCTACAACCTCACCTAATTGTCTGTTAATCACGGAGACATTATTCGAATCCTCATTGGTAACATAAACAAGAAGACTGCTGAGCTCCGGGACCTGCCCCTTAACAGCAAAAACAGGCTTAAACAGGTATTTATCGGCAACAGAAGCATCTGCATCCCAAGTCAGGAACAATGATGTGTCCTGGTCTTTATATACGGTAATATTTACGGCTACCTCTATTCCGCCGGAAGGCAAGGCTAAACGTGCCATCCTGCCTTTTCTCCTGATCAATGCCCGTTTAACAACAAGCCGGAGTTTTTTATATCTGCCCTCCGGTAGACTTTTTTCAGCTAAAAGTATCTGACGGCCCTTCACGGCAATGGAATTTATATTCAGAGGGGTGCTCGTTATCTCTCTATAGGTACCGTCTTCCGCCATAATATCGATTGCGGTCAGATCAAATGAAATATCAACAGAAGTATCATCTGCACCCTTCAAAAAAAGGTCAATCTGTCCCCGGGAATGCCCGGAGACATTCCGCTGTCCCTTAATGGCCGTGCATCCCGTTAAAAGGAAAAACGAGCAAAAGACCAGGAACATGAAACTCCTCGCTAAAACTGCTGTATCTTTATAAAGATGTCCATTGTTCGACATAAACTCCCGGGTTTCGACAAAATGTTTTTTTGTTATATTTGCAATCAACCTAATTTGCTGATAATTGCTGTACATCTTTCGCCTTATCTTAGTTTTTTTCAGACCTCCTTACTCCTTAGGCTGATACACTTCCACCCTGTTATTAAAGGTATCGGCAATCAGTATCCTGCCTGTTGAGTCGATTGATATATCCCTGGGGTACTGAAACCATCCTGCTGACAGGCCAAGACCCCCAAACTCGAACAGATAGTTACCGTTCCTGTCATACGCAGAGACAGTATGACGCATATAATCCACCACATACATCCTTCCGTTTCGATTATCTACTCCAACAGCCATCGGACGGCTCAGCTTGCCTGTACTCCCTCCCTTACGGCCAAATTTGAAAAGAAACTTCCTGTTCTTATCATAGACATATATATGTCCCATTTCCTCGCTGACAAGATATATCCTGCCTGCCTTATCCAGGGTCACATCGTTTAATTTCACCTTTCTCCCCTCTTCTTCAGGTGATATTATCTCCAGGAGACGGCCTTGATTACTCAGGACCAGAACACCGGGGAAATAGGATCCCGCCACATAGATATTACCCGCTTTATCCATGGCCAGGCGATACGGGTTAAACGACCCGGATCCCTCAAAACCCTTCAGATAAATATCACGCACCCACTTAAGACATGCGTTGAAAACAGAAATTCTGTGTCTGGGGTTATCTTTTGTGGCAGACTGAACAACGTAAAGATTACCTTCAGCATCCAGAGTCAACCCCTGGGGTGATTCAATGCCGTTTCTTTTATCAAGGGTAAACAGGGGGAAAAAATCCGATGTATATATGATAATCCTGCTTTTCCCATCAATAACGTAAACCTCTTTACTGACCGGATCCGCCCACACAAAGGAAGGGAAAAACAACCCGTCTTCTTCTGCTTCCACTATGCTGTATGCATGGACTACAGGAACATCCTGCAACTGGGCCTCTATCTTGCGCTGGACGAGAAGAAAGGGCATTACAAAGGAAATAATTATAACAAGGATACGGAACATAAACCTCCTGAATCAAATCTCAATCATACAATTAAGATACGGCATTGACATAATAAAGTTTTTAGAACCTTTCCCCCCATGCCAACTCTTTCAATATCAGGGTATCCATAAAAAACATGGGTATCGTAAGATACCCATGTTTTTTAAATCCAGCCGTTAGCCCGAAAGTTTCTCTTCAATTATATTTAGTAGGCATCTTTCTGTGTATGACACCTCAAACAACCTGTACCGGAGCTCAGACTCGTCTGATAGCTGAACCGCAGACTATCGGGATAAGGAGAACCATGGGGCCTGTGACAGGAAAGGCATATGACCCTGTCGGTGCCGGCGGTAACAGTCCCTATTGCTGCAGTCAACCCGTCAGCCAGTGATGCCGCAGGCCTTCCAACCGGAGTCTCATCACTATACGTAGTTGATACAGAAGCAAACTCCCCTGAGGCCGGGATTACCACATCTGTCGGGTGTCTCAGCCACGGTGATGCAGAACCGATACCGCTGGTTCCACCTATATGGAACGTGGAATGACATTCAGAGCACAGCTCACTGATTGTTCCCTTCATATTTGCCCATGTGTCAGTAGTACCCCTCGTGGCATAGGTTTCAGCCAGATACTCGTTGTGGTCCGTAGCAGTCACGGTATTCTGCCAGTCACTGTCCTCTGCACCCTTTATCTTGTAGAGAAACCTGTAACTGGTTGCCACGCTGGCCCCCTGCCCGGTCAATGTAAAACCGCTGCCGTACTTGAGGATCGAGTCATCACCGTGATGTCCCCCGCTGACTGCGGTCCACTGATCAGATGAATTCCTGTTGCCGTGACAACCGTTAGACCCGGCGCACACCAGACGGCTGGCAGTATTAAACCCTGTTGTTGAGGGGTCATAGGCGCTGTTATATCCAGGCGGAGTATTGCCGAGTGCGGCATCTGCCGAGGTCACTATACCCTCAACATTATGACCATAGGAGTCCCCGTTGTTCACAACATACGAAAAATTCCCTCCCGCTAGGTCTGTAGAGGCAGAATGGTAGACCTGGGGTATGGAGTTGACGATATTGCTGGAGGTGTTCTGTGCATGACAGCCTACACAGCTACCCCGGAGCAGTTTCCCGTTAGGAGTAGTCGAGTGATCATACGTCATAGGAGCGCCATCCTGGCTGTTATGCATGGTGTGACAGCTTGAACAAACACCGGATACTTTGGCATCAGCATAAGAATAAATAAAAATTGCAGACAGAAATACTAAAAGCATTGTCATCAATGTTTTTTTCATCTATACTTTCCTCCCTTGTTTTCGGGGTCTGTCCAGAAATGCACAAAAACAGAACATGCTGCCCTTGCCTGCTGAATGACCCTCTATAACAGCCCACGCATTATTAGATTATCTATACAAGTATGAAATAGTGCAATAATTATGCCAAGAGACTTTGTTTACATACATAGGGGTGTACGCACTGAATCACTTTTTTAATACTTTTGCGATGCTAATATAACACATACAAGGTTTTTTTGTCAAATAACTTTTTCAGCCCCTTCAGTCCCGGGCTGAATGGTCGGAGCTATAAATTTAACAGGCAATCCCGCTATTCTGTAGTTTTCTACATACTTTATGTAACATTTTACACAATCATTCCAGCTCTGCTCTCCGCCAATATCAAATAACAACGGTCTATTGCCCCTTCTGCGTATGACACGTAAGACATCCGTCACCACGGCTCAACATATTACTGCTGTAATCCCACCTCAACATATCCTGATAGGGACTCGCATGTGCCCTGTGACACGAGGGACACATGATTATACTATCCATATCCACAATATCTTCTCTGCCTGTAGGGTTTTTATAGGCAACAGGCGCCTGGAGGCTATAGATAGTATAGCCCTGAAACTCAGAGCCTGCATACCCCCCGCGTACACTGCTGAAGGCAATGTCAGTGGGGTGCCTGAGCCAGACAGTCTCACCAACCTCTGTCTCACCACCAAGATCCGGATTTGGATGAAACTTGCCATGGCATTCACCACAAAGGTAACTTATGGTATCCATAGTGCTGTGACTGGTGTCACCCTTATAGCCGTTATGGTCATCAGTGGTGGCCTGATATTCCCAGTCCTTCTGTTCCTTGCCTTTTATCCCGTAAAGAAAGCGATAACTCCTGCCCACAGTTGAACCGTCAATCACACTGTCATCCGCATGATGTGCTCCGTAAATGGACTTGAACGGCTTCTCTACAGTCCTGTTTCCATGACAGCCCCACGTGCCCGCACAGGTAAGCTGCTGTTGCTGTGGCCAGTATGAAGGCCCGATGCCTCCAGGAATCACAACGTTTCCCATAAACCCGGGTGGTGCATCCATGGGTGGAGGCTCCTGAAGTGAAATCCCCAAAACGTTGTGCCCCTTTGAATAATCAGGGTTAAAGTCGTCCGAGACATAATAAAAGTTTCCAGCAGCAAGGTCTCCGTTATCCATGTTATGGATTACCTGCGGGATTCTTGTCTTCCCCATAATTATAATATTCCTGGTACCGGAAGGATCCTGGGCATGACAACCGAGACAACCACCCTTTGTCAGGACAGGATTGGGTTTAACGGCGTGCATGGTGTGGCAATTCTTGCACTTCCCCTTCACCCTGGCATCAATATTTGAGGGAAAAGACAGGACAAGGAACATAGAGAACAGAGTAAAAAACACGGAGCAAAGAGCATGGAAATGCTTCCACTTAAAACCTCGCTCCATGCCCTTTGCTCTCAGCGCTTTGCCCATTGCTATTCGCCCTTGCCCGTATGACATATTAAACAACCGCTGCTGCCTTCTTCCCCGGCCACAATGGAATCATAATCCCACCTCAGCATAAACTCATTAGGGCTACCGTGTGCCACATGGCATGAAAGGCACATGACAATGTCTGTACCGGGTCTCACCTCCTCACTGGAAACGGCAGGGACTGCCGGCCTCGCCACCGGTGCATCAAGGCTGTAAATCCTTATGCCGGGTTTATCGGGTGGAGGCGGCACATCGGGGTTATAGCTCAGATATTCCCCCCTTTTCGGCAGGACAATACCTGTGGGATGCCTGAACCATGGACTTGCCCTGCCTATCTTGTCCCTGCGGTAAAGACCGCTATGGCAGTCTGCGCAGAAGCGGTTGATTGAGGATGTATACTCGTTATGTTTCTTTGAAGAAGCAGTGTGGCCCCAATCCTTATCCTCCAGCCCGGTAACCCCCTTTACTTTAGCGGTTCTTTTCAGAAACCGGTAACTCCTGGCCGTAGTGCTGCCGTCAACAGGAAAATCGTCTGAATGATGTGCCCCCAGAATAGCAGCAAAGGGATTTTCAATATTCCTGTCACCGTGACAGCCATTGGAACCTGCACAAGCCAAGGGCTTTTTATCGTTGAATCCAATAGTGGAGGGATCGGAAAACCTGTCATACCCCGGAGGCATAAAACCGTTTTTTGCATCCGGTGAGGCAATACCATCAACATTATGCCCTCTCCTGTCACCAAAAACCTTAACATAATAGAAATTGCCGCCTGATAAAGGCCTGTCCGGGTCTACCCTGCTGTAGACAACAGGCACCCTGGCACCACCCAGCATTTTTATGGTATTACTGTCGGCATTCGAGTGACAACTTACACACATGGAGTTCTGAAGGACATATCTTAACGGTTTACCGGGAGCCGCTGCCTTCATCATTCCGGGATAGAGACTATGACAGACCTCACAATCCCCTACGACCACGGCCTCACCGTCATTTGGAAACCGGAGGACCAGCAACATACAGAAAAAGATAAGGACAGTTACAATAATTACCTGTTTTTTCATAATCAGTATTCGGGTTGATTTCTGCTCTTTAAACCATAACTCAATTATCAATTAAAAATAAAAGCAAAAACAGTGCCAACATTTAAGGAGTTGTAAATAACAACCGGGATTCTCTCTTGTTATTTTTTGCTTTTCACCGGCCTTTTATGTCCCTTTTTAACCCCATGACAATTTGGGCAGAGCTCAAAAGTACTTTTGGCAGGGTACCTGAAAAGGTGTATATAATCAGAGCTGTGCTGGTTATGACAGCTCGCACATGTAAGCTCTCCATACCTGGCCTTCGGGTCTTTTCTGCCCCTGATTGGATGCCCTGCCTGAGTAAAGGTGCCTGCCACATGGGGCGCCTTACCTATACTCGGATGACACTGAAGGCAAAGATCGGTTATCGGAAGGTCCAGCAGTGCAACGTTTGAAGAACCGTGAATATTATGACATAGAGTGCACATACCTGCCGATACCGGAGGATGCTGGTTCTTCCTGGTAAAATCCGAACTGTCGTGGCAATTAAAACAGAGTTCCGGCAGCTTGGCAACAAGAAGCTTCTTCACATCACCCTGATGCGGCTGATGACAGAAGAGGCACATACCTGCCTTAACAGGATAATGATTATATTTCCCCTTAAACTCGGCCCGGATATGACACTTAAAACACAAATCGGGAACATCCGCCAACAACAATTTCTCCGAGGCTGAGGCATGAGGGTTATGACAATTCAGGCATAAACCCTTCAGTACAGGCGCATGGTGTTTCTTCTTTGTATCCGATATGTACTGATCCTTAACATGACACATAAAACATAGCTTCGGCGGTTTCAAGACAAGAAGCTTCCTGTTGTCACTGCTGTGTGGGTCATGACATGTTGTACACATACCTGCCGCCACCGGCGGATGAGTCGATTTGTTCTTGAATTTTGTCCTGTCATGGCACTTGAAGCAGAGATCAGGAA
Organism: bacterium; assembly: GCA_036244995.1. Lineage (GTDB taxonomy): Bacteria > Nitrospirota > Thermodesulfovibrionia > Thermodesulfovibrionales > JdFR-85 > BMS3Bbin07. The sequence continues at coordinate 20,288 of BTTF01000002.1, forward strand.
CAGAAGCTCTCAGAATCTTCGGATTATCCGTGGAATGGGGATTATGACATAATAAACACTCACCTCTTGCCACCGGCGGATGGACTACCTTTTTTGTAAACATGGCTTCATCGTGACACATAAAACACAGCTCCGGCGGTTTCAAAACAAGAAGCTTCTCGTTCTTACTGCTGTGCGGGTCATGACATGTTGTACACATACCTGCCGCCACCGGCGGATGGACTGCGTTTTTTGTAAACATGGCTTTGTCATGACACATAAAACACAGCTTCGGAGGTTTCAAAACAAGAAGCTTCTCGTTGTCACTGCTGTGCGGGTCATGACATGTTGTACACATACCTGCCGCCACCGGCGGATGAACTACCTTTTTTGTAAACATGGTTTTATCATGACAGGCCCAGCAGACATCAGCCCCCTCAGCAAACAGATAGTTCGGGAACTCCGCCCCTTTCCGGTGAGCCTGGGCATGGCATGTTACACATCCCATCTTAACAGCAGGATGCACAACCTTCTTTGCAACCATGTCCTTATGGCATTTTTTACAATCAGTAAATTTCCCTGCTGAGGAAATTAGTGGAACAAGAAAAAGGATGACTATAATAGTGGTAAAAAAACTTATAGCATGCTTATAGTTCATAGACTCCTGATTATTAACTTACAGGCAATACCTGTTATAGTCATAAGGATAAAGACCGCCTTCGCTCCCTGGCAAGCCAGGGAGTTTCCGTTATGACAGAAAGTGTAGCAGGAGAGGACAAAATCACCATTACACAGCCTTTCCGCTCAAGAAGAAACGGCTACCTTCTCTTTTCCTGTTCTTCCCGGCAGGCTTCTCTACCGGTATACTTTTGTGAATGCCATGATCTCCGGTACAGTTCAGACCCTCATGTTTACCGGCAACATAAAGGCCTGCAGGAACTAAAAAAGATAAGGTTTCTGCAATAGCTGATTTCAAAAAAATAACCTTAAATATATCCTGCCTCCCAGTACGTATTATAATATATATTTTGCAAATTATACGAAAGACAGCTTTCATTCGTCAAGTTTTTTCTCCCGGGACCATCGATAATCCTACCCCACTCTTATACCTCAAAAGCATCAATAATATGGTGAACCTGATAGGTGCCGTCCCTCAGGTATAACCCTATAACATCAAATCTGCCACTTGCTCCAAGCATCCTGTGAACCTTCAGATAATAGAGTGCAAGTCTCTTCAGTCTCTCCCGCTTACGCCATGTAACAGCCTCAAAGGGATACCCGTACAAGAGACTCTGCCGGGTCTTCACTTCAACAAAGACGATAGTGTCTCCGTCCCCGGCCACTATATCTATCTCTCCGATTGGAGTCTGGTAATTGGACGCCAGAATCCTGTAGCCCTTCTTTTTGAGGTATTTCACGGCAAAAGCCTCTCCCTCCTTGCCGGTTTGCTTCTTCACAATTCCATGATACTATAATAACAGATATCTATCAGACAGGATTTACAGGATTTTATTTTATCCTCCTTTTCTGACCTTTACAGCCTTGCCGTGTGCCTCAAGGCCTTCCAGCTCCGACAGGGTCTCTACCACTGAAGAGAGCCTCTGAAACGACTGTTTGCTGAAACTCAAAAGGCTTGATCTCTTTACGAAATCATACACCCCAAGGGGGGAGAAGAACCTGGCTGTTCCACCTGTTGGGAGGGTATGGTTTGGGCCTGCAGCATAATCACCAAGGGCTTCAGGGGTCCATTTCCCAAGGAATATTGCCCCTGCATTCTGAATCTGCGGCAGGAGTTTTTCGGGTTTTTCCGTCATAATCTCAAGGTGCTCAGGGGCTATGAGATTGGCAAGCCTGACGGCCCTTCCGAGCGTACCGGTTACGATTATTGCACCAAAATTCCTCAGGGAGGCCTCGGCAATCTCCCTTCGTCCGAGGTCCTTCAGCTGTATTCTCACCTCTTCACTCACCCTGAGAGCCAGTCTTTCAGAGGAGGTGACAAGCACTGAAGAGGCAAGCTCATCATGTTCTGCCTGACTCAGGAGATCTGCGGCCACAAACTCCGGAGGGGCTGTCCTGTCCGCAATAATAAGGACCTCACTCGGCCCGGCAATCATATCTATATCCACCTCACCAAAGACCATCCGCTTGGCAGTGGCAACATAGATATTTCCGGGGCCCACTATCTTGTCCACCTTCCTTATTGTCTCCGTCCCGCAGGCCATGGCAGCTATAGCCTGGGCACCGCCAACCCTGTAGACCTCCCTGACCCCTAAAAGGCTTATAGCAGCCATCACATAGGGGTTGACCTCTCCCTTGGGGGTGGGAACACAGAGGGCCAGCTCCCTTACCCCTGCCACCTGGGCCGGAATCACATTCATCAGGACTGTTGAGGGATAGGATGCCTTGCCACCGGGAACGTATACACCAACACGCTGAATGGGGCGGATAATCTGCCCCAGCATGGCCCCACCCTCTCTATACGACCAGGACTCTTCCTTCTGCCTGAGATGAAAGCCCCTGATCCTCCCGGCAGCCATCTTCAAAGCCTCAACCCCTTCAGGGTCTGCCTTCCCGGCAATTGCCTTTATCTCCCGGAGGCCTATCCTGAGGTTTTCTGTTTCAAGTCCATCAAACCTCCCGGTATATTCCCTTACAGCCCGGTCTCCCCGCATCCTGACATCAGATACAATCCCTGAAACCACATTTACAATCTCCTCACTTACGCCTCCGGCACGTTCCTTCAGCAGCAGCAGAAAACCCTCAAGCTCCTCTTCATTCCTGATTATCCTCATTTCCCTTTTCTTCTCCATGTCTGTTTTTTTAATCCTGTTTTATTGCGTAGCCCGGGGTTAATACCCCGCCCCTTGGGGCGTTCATTGCATTTAAAGATACCCCGTCCGCTTGCGGCGGGGTAGTTCATTTATCGCTGGATTTGAGGTGATCCTTCATAAATACCTTTACAGCTCCGATTTCACCACTCTCCTTCCAGACCCGGAGGAGGTCCTTCACGAGCTTATCCGCCCTCTTGTATCCGGTCTTCCTCGCCTCCTCAATAACAGACCAGTCGTTACTTTCAACAAAGTGCTGAAAGGCATTCATTATCTCGGGAAAGAGCTCCTTTCTTATTCCGTCCAGAAGGACTATATAAAAACTGAGTAAAGACCGCTCTCTCCTTTCAACCATGAATTTAATGGGCCCCTTTTCAGATGTATCTGCAAGGAGGTCTTTTATGCCCCTCAGGTAGAATTCGGTCCATCTATCACTGTTATGACTGAGGATGCCAAGCCATTCATCCGGGCGCTCGGATTCAAATACCTCACCGAGTTCATGAAGAAGGAGTATTTCGGATATCCCGGATGAGAGGGTCTCCATCTTTTCGTGAAATTTCTCTGAGGGCTCTTCCGTCGCCTCAATACCGTAGAGAGAAAATGCCTCTTTAAGGGCTCCTCCAAATCTCCTGCCCTGCAATTCCCGGAACTTATCCCACAGCAGTGACCTCAGCGGCTCAAGCCTTATAAATACAGACCTGCCCTGCAGCATTGCCACGGACGTGGAGAGGTCACGGCAGACTTCCCTGCCGATATAATAGACCCGGCAGTTGCAAATCTCTCTTTTGCCCTCAAGCCTGGAGAGGAAAAAGGTTGGTTTGTTAAATCTCCCGTAACCGCCACCGTATACAAGTCCGTGCCTGCCAAGGACGGCATTCAGTTCCTCCACCTCAAAGGGGTCATATATCTTTCCTTCAAATTCCAGTGGACGCAGGTCTTCATCCTCAAGCTCACCCCACAGGGCCTCCCTTGATGATATCCACTCTGAAATATCTTCATTCAGCACCGGCTCCCACGGCATAAGGAAATGTTCATTTCTGTATAACTCCCTTAATCTCATGAGCATGCCGCACATGGAATAATACCCCCAGAATCCCGCATCAGAGATATTGCAGTTTAACTTCACCTGTTCTATAAGCTTCTTAATATCCATCAAGTACCCTTCTGTTTAGGATAAACTGCCTGAAAACGAAAAGACAAGGCATGGAAAATTAATGGTAAAATTGCTTTTTATCACCTCTTCAAAATAAAATAAGTGACTCTTTCTCTCAGGGGGTTAATAATGAAGGTCACCTTTACCGACGACAAGGAAATCGTTGTACTCGAAAACGAGTCACTTTATGATGCTTTCAAACGACAGGAGATATATATAACTGCGTCCTGCGGGGGCAAAGGCACATGCGGCAAGTGCAGGGTCAGGATTGTCTCCGGAGATTACAAATGCAGGTCTTATGGAAAACTCTCACAGGAAGACAGGGACAGCGACATAGTGCTTGCCTGCCAGACCTTTGCTGAGGGAGACCTGCTTGTTGATATACCGATTGAATCAAGGCTGTCGGTAGGTGACAAGATTGCCATCTCCAGATCAAAAGACCTCATAGAACTTCTAAACATATACAAGGCCGTAATCTCCCCGCTGATAAAAAGAATCACTCTCAGACTGCCTCCGCCAACAATTGATGACAATATAAGTGACCTTGAGAGATTAAGGCGTGAACTGAACACCAGGGGTATCGAGCTTCGCTATTCAAAGGATTTTGTCTCAGGGATGGCTGATGACCTGAGGAAATTCAACTGGAATGTCACCCTCTGCTATCAGGATGATTCAGCAGAGGCATTATTCCTTGAGCCTGAAAAAGCCAAAGACACGCGCTATGGAATTTCAGTCGATATAGGAACAACCACTGTTGTCCTCTACCTCATCGACATGGCAGACGGAGCCGTCATAGATGTGGCATCAACATATAACTCCCAGATGCGCTATGGAGATGATGTCATTACAAGGATAGTCCACGCCACTGAAGGGGGCGGGCTTAATGACCTCAGAAAGGCCGTTGTTACGGACATCAATGACCTTATTTCCCCACTTAAGGCAAGGCACGAAATAGAGCCCCGGCATATTGAATCCATTGTAATCTCGGGCAACACAACCATGACCCACCTCTTCTGGGGATTCAATCCTGCATACATAAGGGAAGCGCCTTACATACCAGCCGTAAATTATTTTCCTGTATGGAAGGCTTCAGAGTCAGGTATCAGGACAGGCAGAAACACGCCCGTGTATACTGTGCCGTGTGTGGCAAGTTATGTAGGTGGTGACATTGTTTCAGGTGTGATTGCCACAATGATGCACAGGAACCCCGAGATAGCACTCTTTATGGATATCGGCACAAATGGAGAGATAGTGGTAGGCAATAACGAATGGATGATGACGGTTGCCTGCTCGGCCGGACCATGTTTTGAAGGCAGCGGGATAAAGTATGGCATGAGGGCGACAGACGGCGCAATCGAGTCAATAAGGATTGACCCTGAAACATTCGAGACTGAAATAAAAGTGATAGGTGACTCAAAACCAATCGGCATATGCGGCTCCGGAATGATAGACGCCATCTCCGAAATGTTCCTGACGGGAATACTTGATCAGCGGGGTAAATTTGTCAGGGAAACTGCGTCTTCAAGGATAAGGGATGGGGAGGACGGCACAGAATTCGTGATTCACCATAATGCCAAAGGTGACATTGTACTTACAGAGGTAGATATCGAAAACATTATAAGGGCAAAGGCCGCCATCTATGCAGGGGTGTCCCTTCTTCTCAAAGAGGTCGGGTTCACCCTTGATATGATCGAAAAAGTATACATAGCCGGAGGTTTCGGGAATTATCTCAATGTTGAAAGGGCAGTACTGATAGGTATGTTGCCCGACATCCCGAAGGAGAGGTTCCACTTCATGGGAAACACCTCGGTTGCCGGGGCCTATCTGTGCCTTCTCTCAAAAGATATGCGCAGGGAGGCTGAAGATGTGGCCTCAAGGATGACCTACATAGAGCTGTCTGCAAAGGGGGGCTTTATGGATGAATTCATGTCAGCCATGTTCCTTCCGCATACCGACATGGAACAGTTTCCGACTGTCCAGGCACTATTGGCAAACAAACAGGGTTGAGGCAGGTTCCTGCAGACCTGTCAATCCCAGCTTATTACCTTAAAAAAGTGTTCATATAAACGGGGCTGCCGGACAGGGTTCAGTTCCTCATCAAAGGCTATACCTACAAAGTAAATCTTCCCCATTCTGGACAACCATACAATCCTGCCTTCTGCAGTATCGTTCTCTTTAATTCCCTTTACTGATATAAAGCTGATCTCCATTGTTACAGGGGTACCCTTTTCTAAAGGAGCATATGCGTATACCCCCATACCTGACTGTGAAATGCTTGAAACCATGGTTTCAAAGGGCTGTAGCTTTTTGTCGTTTTTTACCTCGACAACCGCCGTTGCCAATATTGGATATCTATGATGTCTACGGAGATTTTGAATCATTTCCTCATACTGTCAGTTTCTCCGGAACGGTCCTTCTACCTTAAATAAGGAACTAACCCTTCCGGTTCCGGAATTCAGAAGGTCTCTTAACTCCTTGCCTGTCCTGAAATATACAACCTTTTTCCCGGGAACCTCAACAGACTGCCCTGTCTTGGGATTTCTTGCCTTTCGCGGATTCCGGGTCTTGATCCTGAAATTACCGAAGCCCCTCAACTCCACCTTTTCACCCCTGCCAATGGCCTCACTGAGGGTCTCAAAAAAGGTCTCAACTATTATCTCAGCCTGCTTAAGCGTAAAACCCTCCAGTCTCTCGGAGACCTTCTCAATAAGCTCAGACCTGGTCATAACCCCTCCTTGATTATTCAGAATGCATTTTTCGGTTTTAATAATACATGGTATACTTAAGACTTACAGTGCCAAAGGCCGCTTTTAGTTCCTTCGGGATACGGCTGGTTAGCAGATCAAATATTGATGACTTCTCTTTTTTTGACACCACATTAGGCTCACCTTTAATCCCCCCAAGTCTGGCAGCCTCCATAATGGCATCCTGCATATTACCAAGGGCATCAACCAACCCCACTGCTTTTGCCTGCCTTCCTGTAAAGACACGTCCATCAGCAATCTCCCTGACTCGCTCGTAAGGAATTCCCCTACCCTCGGAGACAGCCCTGATAAACTGGTCATGGACATCATCAAGCACACCCTGCAGGATGGCCCTGTCCCCTTTACTTATCCCCCTGAAGACAGACGCCAGGTCTTTATGTTTACCACTCTTTATCACCTCTGTCCTGATTCCCACCTTATCCATAAGACCCTTAAAGTTCGGTATCTCCATGATTACTCCGATCGACCCTGTAACGGTCCCTGGGTTGGCATATATTTTAGTTGCCGGAGCAGATATATAGTACCCGCCTGAAGCCGCTACAGACCCCATTGAGACGACAACGGGTTTTATCTTCATCAGTTTACCCACCTCCTCATAAATCTCCTGAGATGGTCCAACGGCGCCTCCCGGGCTGTCTACTCTTAAAACTATGGCCTTGACACTTGAGTCTTTCCTGTATTTCCGTAGTTGCTCGATGGCGCTTCCTGAAGAGACGATAGGGCCTTCTACCCTTACAAGGGCTATCTTCTCCCCTATCGGCATATACCTGCCAACGAAAGTCACAATCAGGCTCAGAAGGATAGTAGCCAACAGCACTATTGCTAATACCATACAGACTTTCTTCATTTGTCTCCCTAAAGAGCTTCAGAGTCCGGGATCAATCCCCTACCAGGACCTGAACTACTCATTCGTTTCATGTTTTAGCGTTTTCAGGCTTAGTCCGATCTTTCGACCTTCCACATCCACCTTGATAATCCTGACAACTATTTCATCCCCATCCTTATAAACCTCGTCGGGCTTTTCTGCACCGGTGTCAATTTCCGAAGAATAGACAAGACCCTCAACCTCACCTTCAAGCTCGACAAAGATGCCAAACTCCGTATGTCTCAGTACCTTGCATTTAACCTCCTCAGCAAGCCGAAAATTTGACGGTATTTTCTCTTCCCAGGGGTCCGGGACAAGCTGTTTGAGACCAAGGGCCATCCTCTCTTTTTCAGGCTCCAGGCTCAGGATGACAGCTTCGATCATCTGTCCTTTACGCAGGACCTCGGATGGATGCCTGACATGCTTCGTCCATGACATATCAGATATATGAAGCAGGGCATCCACTCCCTCCGGCAATCCGATAAAGGCCCCAAATTCCGTCAGGCTCCTTACCCTGCCACTTATACGCTGACCAACCTCATATCTCTCGGCAACGAGTTTCCAGGGCTTTGGCTTTAACTGCTTGATCCCCAGAGAAACCCTCCTCTCCTTTGGATCAACCTTCAGTATCTGTGCATCTACAAAATCCCCGATCTCCATATAATTTGAAGGATGCCTGGGTCTGGGAGACCAGTCGAGTTCAGAGACATGCACCAACCCCTCCACCCCGTCTTCAATCTCAACAAAGGCACCATAATCAGTAAGACTTACCACCTTGCCGCTAACCACCCTGCCGACCGGATACTTGACTTCGATATCAAGCCATGGGTCGGATCTTTTCTGTTTATATCCCAGGGTAACCTTTTCAGTCTCAGGTGCAAAGTTGAGCACCATCACCTCAACCTCCTGCCCAACATTAAAGACATCGGATGGGTGTCTTATCCTGCCCCAGGATATGTCGGATATGTGAAGAAGACCATCAATTCCTCCAAGGTCGACAAAGACGCCATAATCGGTAATATTTTTGACAACTCCGGACAGGACGCTCTCGGGCTTGAGATTGGCAAGGGTCTTTTCCCTGAGCTTAGCCCTCTCTTCCTCTAATATAACCCTCCTTGAAACAATCACGTTTGTCAACTTGCTGTTAAATTTCAGGACCCTGATCTCGATTTCCTGTCCGATAAGGCTATCAGGGTCTTTTAAAGGTTTCAGGTCTGCCTGGGACCCCGGCATAAAGGCCCTTATACCTGCAATATCCACATTATATCCACCCTTGATCCTCTCCATCACTATCCCCTCAACAGGTGTACCGTCTTTCTGCGCTTCCTCCAGCCGCTGTAATGTCCTTATCCTCCTCGCCTTCTCCGGAGACAGTATTACGAGACCGTCAGCATCAATCTTTGATACATATACCTCTATCTCAACTCCTTCGCTGAGCCCCCCCCTATCCTTTTCTGCAAATTCCTCTATGGATATAAAACCCTCGGACTTATATCCGATATCAACAACCACACTGTCCGCTTTTATGGAAAGAACCTTTCCTTTTAATATGGTTCCTTCAACAATATCAGGAATTGTTCCGGAGTAAAGTTCGTCAAGCTCCCTGTTATGAGTCTCCATTAGCAAAATAACCTCCTGTATAACCTAAGATTCCCGACCTCTGGAAGCACATCCCAGCTCTCCAATGGCCTCTATTTTTTTTACTATATCATTTATTATCCAGTCAGGGGTAGAAGCTCCGGCGGTTATGCCAGTTTTTTCCACCCCGTCAAACCACTCCGGACACAAATCGCCGGCTGTCTCAACATGGTATGTCCTTACCCTGCTGTCATTACATAAAGTGACAAGCTGTTTTGTATTTGCACTGTTTTTTCCGCCAACAACGAGCATAAGGTCAACCTTCCTGGTCATATCCTCTGTCTCTCTCAACCTGAGGGCTGTTGAGTTACAAATGGTATTATATACTTTTACCTCTTTTACTGTCTTTATAACCTTGTCAAGTAACTTCTTCAAGGCCTCAACAGGCTGTGTGGTCTGAACAACAACGCCAACGCGTGAATTAAGTATGGGTATTTCGTCAGCGTCTCTCACAACAATGGCACTCTCACCGGCATAGCTCAGAATTCCTTTTACTTCGGGGTGGTCCTTATCACCGAGAATAAGCACCTGATAGCCTTCTTCCCTGAGAAGTTTAGCATATTGCTGCGCCTTTTTTACAAACGGACAGGTGGCATCAATAAGCTCAAATCTTCCATCAGTGAGTCCTTTATAAATATCAGAAGGGATACCATGAGTCCGTACTATGAGTATATCCACATCATCTGAAATTTTATTCAGTGGCCGCACACCGGCCTCACGCAGTTTCTCCACAACCTGGGGATTGTGGATTATGGGTCCGAGTGTAGCCACCCTCTTTGCAGACCTTTCAGCTGTTCTAAATGCTATATTAACAGCCCTTTTTACACCAAAACAAAAACCGGCTCCCTTTGCAATATATATATCCATAAATAAAACCCCTGGTTATAATTTTGAGTTACGCATTGTGGGTTCCGGCTTAAGTTCCCTGATTTTATCCATAATCTCATCAGCTATCCGTTGCTGAAAACCCTTGCTTGTTTCAGCACCTCTATATTCAATGGGGACTCCAAAGGTCACTTTCACTCTCGTCGGTCTTAAAAATCCGGCACCTACAGGCAAGGCCCTTTCCGTACCCTCAATCAATGCCGGAACAATCTTTGCGTGACTCAGGGCTGCAACCATGGCAACCCCTCTCTTTCCTCCTCCGACCTCTCCCTCCATACTCCTTCTGCCCTCCGGAAACATCACAAGAACCTTACCCTCTTTCAATTGCCTCACTGCCTCCTTTATTGCAGAGGGTCTGGCCCTGTCCCTATCAACAGGAATGGACAAACGTCTCACAAACCATCCGATTACAGGCACATGAAAAAGACTGCTCTTGGCCATGAAGACCGCCCTCCTCCTTATACATGCACCGATAAGTGGGGGGTCGAGATAGCTCAGATGATTTGCAGCGATTATAACTCCCCCCCCGGCAGGTATATTCTCCATCCCCCTGACCTCACAACAAAAGAATACTTTATAAATTATCTTGAGTACAGCTCTTAATATCCAGTACATAACAGGTTACAAACAGGTAACGGATTTCAAATCCATCACCTGTTATCTATAAGGAACTCTAACATCTTTTTAATGGTCTCTTCAATCCCCATGGATGTGGTGTCAATATAAATTGCGTCCTGCGCCTGTTTCAGGGGAGCCAGCTCCCGGCGGGAATCCCTCTCATCTCTCTGCTGCACATCCTGCAGGGCCTCCTCCATTGTAACAGCCATCCCCTTTTGCACTAACTGAAGGTGCCTTCGCTTTGCCCTTTCCTGTTGGGAGGCGTCAAGAAAAAACTTCAGCCAGGCATCAGGAAAGACAACAGTCCCCATGTCCCTGCCTTCAACAACCGTATCGTATTTTTCAGGATAAGCCCGCTGTATGGCAAAGAGGAACTCTCTCACAGGTCTCCTTGCAGAAAATACCGATGAGTAATGCCCTATCTCGGGAGTCCTGATAGCCTCAGACACATCCTCTCCATTTATAAAGACCCTGCCTTCAGAGAAGCCTGTATCCAGCCCCTTCAGAAGTTGGGTTAAAGTCTCGTCATTAACATCTTCGCTGAGTCCGTACCGTCTCAGATAGAGTGCAACCGCCCGGTAAAGGGCCCCCGTATCAAGATACCGGAACCCCAGATTGTCTGCCAGCAGCCTGGCAACCGTACTCTTACCGGCCCCTGATGGGCCGTCTATTGTTATAATCCGTTTCCTGGTCATCTTGATTATTACCCCGGCATTTATTCAGAGAGACATGTTCGTCTGCAATATCAAACAGTTAGCCAGATGAAAACCCGCTCTTTACACACACCCTGCCCCCTCTTTTTAGAGGGGAGAGTACATGCTTCCTGTTTTCCCCTCTATCAAGAGGGGATTAAGGGGTGTGTGCCTTTTAAAAACTCTGTTTTTATTTGCCGGTTTATTAACCTGGCTGTGAACAACAGACATCCCGGTACTATCACCCCGTAAGCTCCAGAATCCGGTCATAAAAGCCCGGAAATGATATATCAACAGCCGCAACACCTTGCACCGTAGTACAGCCCTCTGCCACAAGTGCAGCCACTGAGAGGGACATTGCCACACGATGGTCGTTATGAGCCTCCAGCGTCGTACCCCTCAGATTCACGGGACCACTGATCTCCAGTCCGTCCGGGTATTCAGTTACATTAACCCCCATCTTTCCCAGCTCAGAGGCCATAGCGGCAATCCTGTCGGATTCCTTTACCCTGAGTTCCCCCGCTCCCCTGATGGTTGTCGTCCCCTCAGCCCTGGAGGCCAGCACACAGAAAACCGGAAACTCGTCAATCATTGCAGGGACATCCTCCGGTGTAATCTCTGTTGCAGTGAGCTTCTCAGAATATCGGCAGAGAATATCGGCAACCATCTCCCCCGAGACAATCCTCTTATCTATAATCTCCATATCCGCCCCCATCCTCTTCATGATATCGAACAGGCCTGTACGGGTCGGGTTAATACCAACATTTCTTAGCAGAATCTCCGAATCCTTTATAATTGCCGCTGCCACCATAAAAAAGGCTGCTGATGAAAAATCGCCGGGAATCGTCATTTCAAAAGATCTCAATTCATTTCCCCCCGATACTATAATCCTGAGTCCCTCAACCCTGAGAGCTGCTCCGATAGCAGGCAGCATCCGCTCTGTATGGTCCCTGGACTTTCGGGGTTCCTCCACAACCGTTTCACCCGCCGCATACAGGGCGGCAAGCAGGACGGCAGATTTTACCTGGGCCGAGGCAACGGGGCTTTTAAAGTGGATTCCCCTCAGCCCCCCACCCTTTACAGCAATCGGTGCAAGCGTATCCCCTGCCCTTCCATACATACGTGCCCCCATCATCCTCAACGGCTCTATAATCCTTTTCATCGGCCTCTGCCTGAGGGAACCATCACCTGTCAGGACAGAGAAAAAAGGCTGTCCGGATAAAAGACCTGCAAGCAACCTCATGGTGGTACCGGAATTACCGCAATCCATCACATCCTCCGGCTCCCCGAGACCATAAAGGCCCTCTCCACAGACCTCTACTGTCTCCCCGGAATCCCTTATTTCCACGCCAAGTGCCTTCATGGCATTAAGGGTTCTCAGCGGATCATCAGCCCTCAGAAGATTACGGATAATGCTTTTGCCCTTTGCAATGGATGCAAAGATGAGGGCCCTGTGAGAAATGGATTTATCAGGAGGTGGCGTAACCTCCCCCCTGAGTGGGCCTGACCTTAAAAGTTTAATGCTGTCAACCATTTTCTGTTATTAGCTGTTTGAGGTATAGAAAATCAGAGATATAAAAGTTTTTGCTTCTCTTGTTCCGAATAACCGTCAACTTATAACGGATAACATCTATAAAAGTTTGCCCCTCAAGCTCTGCGCCTTCTCAAACAGCACTTCCAGACCTTCAGAGTCATTCCTCTTCAGGGCATCGACCATACCGGCGAGACTCTCCTGAAACCTTTGCACAAGGTCAAGAAGGTTTTCCTTATTTTTAAAACAGATATCCCTCCAGAGCTCGGGAGAGCTGAGGGCCACCCGTGTAGTGTCCTTAAAACCCTTGCCCGCATAATGAACATACTCAGGATTAACATCACTTACCGTATTGACAAGGGCATAGGCGATGAGATGGGGAAGATGACTGACAAGGGCAAAGACCAGGTCATGCTCTTCGGGAGAGAGGAAACAGACCTCGGCCCCGATTGCGGTCCAGAGTTCGGCAACCTTCCTGACTGCATCTTCAGGTGTATGCTCCGTAGGGGTTATAATACACTTCGCACCGGCAAAGAGATTCTCAGTGGCGGCATCAATCCCCGAACGGTCAGAGCCTGCAACAGGATGCCCGCCAACAAATGTGACACCCTCGGGCATCATCCCTTCCATCTCCCTTGCGAGTCTCCCCTTAACACTGCCCACGTCTGTAACAATAGCTCCCTTTTTGAGAAAGGGCTCTGTCTCTTCAATTACTGCCTTAAAGCATCCAACCGGGGTGGCAAGTACAACAAGGTCTGCCCCTTTCACTATCTCTGAATGCCTGAGGCTGTACGAGTCTATCACACCTTGCTGTATTGCCTTTTTAAGGTTGCTCTCCTTGCGGCCCGACCCCCTGATCTCGGCAGCAAGACCATATTTCCTGAGGGCAAGGGCAAGAGATGATCCTATAAGCCCGACCCCTATGATTGCAACCTCGTTAAACTTGATCATTTCTGTATCCTCAGACTTCCCTGCCTATGGCCCCGGCAATAAGCCCTATCTCATCCATCAACTGTTTGAACACCTCCGGTCTGAGTGATTGCTCACCATCAGAGAGGGCCTCCTCCGGATTGGTATGCACCTCTATTACAAGCCCGTCAGCTCCTGCTGCCACAGCTGCCCGTGCCATTGGGATAACAAGTCCCCACTTACCCACACCATGGCTCGGATCAACCATCACGGGCAGGTGCGTAAGATGCTTCAGCACCGGGATTGCTGAAAGGTCAAGGGTGTTTCTGGTTGCTGTCTCAAAGGTTCTGATCCCCCGTTCACAGAGGATAACATCAAGATTACCCCTGGACATTATATATTCCGCCGCCATGAGCCATTCCTTTATTGTGGCTGAAAGACCCCGCTTAAGAAGCACGGGCTTCTTTATCTCTCCAACCTCTAAAAGGAGTCTGAAGTTCTGCATATTCCTGGCCCCGATCTGGATAATATCAGTGTACCTGGCAACCACCTCTATATCCCTTGGGTCCATAAGCTCTGTAACCACCGGCAGACCCGTAGTTTCCCTGGCCGCGGCAAGTATCTGGAGACCCTCTTCACCAAGGCCCTGGAATGTATACGGAGAGGTCCTTGGTTTAAATGCACCTCCACGTATAAATGTTGCCCCCGCTTCCTTTACCTTTTTGGCTATATTGACAAAGATGGTCTTGTTCTCTACCGCACAGGGTCCGGCCATAACATGAATTCTCTTGCCGCCGATAACATTCCCATTAATATCAATAAGGGTGTCTTCCTTTTTGAAATCCCTGCTTGCAAGCTTGTAGGGCTTAAGAATCCTCATTACAGTCTCAACACAATCGATTGCCCTTATTGCATTCTCTTCATCCTCCGAGACCCTTGAGGTATCTCCGATTACGCCGATAATCGTCCTCTCCGTACCACTTGATATATTGGCCTTAAGCCCTTTTCCTGCGAGTTTCTTGATAATATGCCTTATATCTTCTTCTGTTGCAGAAGGGTTCAACACTATAATATCCATATGATCCTCCTTTTCGTTTTCCGATATCAAAATTAATCCTGAAAAAACAGAAATTGTATTTACACCGCAATACTCACGAAATTAAAATCTTACCGATAACAGCCCCAAGGGCCTCAACAAGCAACCTGTTTTCTTCGGGAAGACCTACTGTAATCCGTACTGCAGCAGCACCTATGGGCCGGATGATTACCCCCATCTTCAACAGGTGATTATAAAGCTCTACCGCAACAGGACGGTCAAATGTTATATATATAAAGTTTGCCTCTGTGGCAACGAAATCCAGACCCAGCCTTCGGAACTCCTTATATAAATATGCCTTACCCTCCTCATTCAGGGCAATTGACCTCTCTACGTGTCCGGAATCTCCTACAGAGGCAATGGCGGCAGCCTGGGCAACGCTACTGGTATTAAAAGGCTCCCGCACCTTGTTCATCTCTCTTACAATCTCCTCCCTGGAGATTCCGTATCCTATTCTGAGTCCCGCAAGGCCGTAGACCTTTGAAAACGTCCTCAATATGAGAATGTCCCGTCCTGCCTTCAGGTACTCCATGGCATCAGGGTATCTGCTGTCACGCACATACTCCCTGTACGCCTCATCAACAATCACCAGGACACCGTCGGGCACCCTCCGCATAAATTCATCAAACTCATCGGTATGGTTTATTGTGCCTGTCGGGTTATTCGGATTTGCAACAAAGATAATCCTTGTCCTCTCCGTAATCTCCCCTGCCATGGCATCAAGGTCATGCCTCCACTCCCTCAGCGGTACCTGTACGGCCTTTGCACCAACCGATTGAGCGGCCATGGGATAAACCACAAACGACGGAGCACCCATTATTGCCTCATCTCCGGCAGTCATGAAGGTCCTGACCGCAATATCTATGAGTTCATTTGAACCATTGCCGATAATAAGCCCTTCCGGCCTTACAGCTAACTTCTCTGATAACGCATTCTTAAGGTAAAAACCACTGCCGTCAGGATAGCGGTTAAGTCTGCCGGTCACTTTGTATATGGCCTCTACAGCCTTTGGAGACGGACCTAACGGGTTCTCATTGGATGCAAGTTTAACTGCATCCTCTATTCCGAGTTCCCTTTGAAGTTCCTCTACCGGTTTCCCGGGCATATAGGGCTTGATAGACTGTATATGCCCGGGAGGTCTGATCATGCCTGGATATTAATATCATTTCTGTCGGTGCGCGGATAAGAACCGAGGACCTTCAGAAAGATGCAATCCTTCTCTATCTCTTTAAGGGCTTTTTTTACCTTCTTGTCCTGGACGTGACCATCCATATCAATAAAGAATATATACTCCCAGGCCTTTCTCTTTGATGGACGGGACTCTATCTTCGTCAGATTCATCCTGGCCTTTTTAAATGGGGTAAGCACCTCGTAGAGGGCCCCCGGCTTGTCCTTGATTGATAACATTACAGAGGTCTTGTCTTTTCCTGTGGGCGGTGGAAATTCTCTTGATACAACAAGAAACCTGGTATAATTATTCTTGTTGTCTTCAATATGTCTCTCGACAAACCTCAGATCATATATCTTTGCAGCCAGTTCACTCGCAATAGCAGCACTATCTTCATCCCTTGAGGCGAGCTCAGCTGCCTTTGCAGTGCTTGTTGCATCAATAATGGTGGTGGTGGTGGTGGTGTGCGGCAGGTTCCGCTCTATCCATCGTCTGCACTGCGCTATGGCCTGGGGATGAGAGTAAATCTTTTTAATCTTCCTTATGTCTCCTGATACCGAAAGAAGATTATGGTTTATCTCCAACATTATCTCTGCAGCTATCTGAAGGTCAAAATCCATAAACATGTCAAGGGTATAACTTATGACACCCTCATTGGAGTTTTCAATAGGGACAACACCATACGCCGCCTTGCCCTCCTGCACACTCTCAAATACATCCTTTATGCTGTCAACGGGAATGAACTGTGCTGATGATCCAAAATGCCTCAGTGCGGCAAGATGCGTAAATGTAGCAAGGGGACCGAGACAGGCCACCTTAAGTGGTTCCTCAAGGGATAGAGAGGCTGAAAGAATCTCCCTGAAAATTATCCTGAGTGCATCATTTGGAAACGGACCGGGATTCATTCCCCGCAGACGCTCAAGTATCTGCCGTTCCCTCTCAGGAGAATAGAACCCCAGGCTGGTATTCCTCTTTACGCTTGCTACCTCAAGGACCACTTTTGCCCTTTTGTTCAGGAGATTCAGTATCTCCTCATCTATGCTGTCAATAGATACCCTTAATTTTTCCAACTTTTCCATCCTGACTCCCCGCCTTGAAATGATTTACATAATTTATGGAAATGATTTACATAATTCAATGGATATAGAGTCTGACTCTAACAGATTTTCCAGCATTTTTTCAAGCAATTGTCATGATTTCACAGCAATTCTCTATACTGAAAACCATAGCCTGCCCGCTGCAGGGAGCTTCAAAATTCATTTTTGCAGCTCCCTGCTCAACAACGGATTAAAGTTAGCTTCCCGCTGTCCGATAAGATATAAAAGCTTTAAGGAGGTAATCCGTGTTGAGTCCAGAATTAATACTCAAGGAGTGCAGCTTGCCCGCCATGCCCCATGTGGCAGCCAGGATATTAAGGCTTGCAAATGATCCTGACTCAAGGGTAGATGAGGTTCAGCATGTCATATTTGCCGACCCTGCCCTTACTTCAAGAATACTGATGATAGCAAACTCCGCATATTATGGCCTCCGTCGTAGAGTTGACACTGTATCGGATGCACTTTTTGTCCTTGGGTTTGAGGCAGTTAAAAATCTCTCCATCGCTGTTGCCACCAAAGAGATATACAATACCCACGGCTTGATAGAACAAAAACTCTGGGAGCATGCATTGGGAGTTTCAATAGCGGCAGGTCTTGTGGGTGGAAGACAAAAAGCATTTAAACTCCCTGTCGAGGAATGCATTGTGGCAGGACTCTTGCATGACATAGGCAAGGCTGTAATGAACCAGAGTCAGCCACAGAGGTATGCAATGGTTGTAGAAAGGGTATATGATGAACGGACTGCCTTCCACACAGTGGAAAAAGAGATGTTCGGGTTTACGCATTCCGAAGTCGGGGCACTCCTCTTTAAACAATGGGGACTACCGTCTGAATTAATTGAAATGGTAGCCAACCATAACAACTGTCATGAAGTTGACGGCACACACGAGGCAGAAGGGCTTTGCAGGGTCGTAAGCCTTGCTGATTGTCTGTGTCTGAGACTTGGCGTGGGGTATCGCGGCCCAATGCCTGAATTGTGCCCTGATGATTCCGTGAAAACAAAAGCCCTCGGACTGACCCCGGAGGATGTTGAAGAGATAACTGAAAGCTTTAAGAAAAAGTATGTTGAGGAAAAATTATCTTTTATGGTTTAGACAATGCCGGTGGACGGGATAAATAAAATAAACGAAACACCTGTGGTCAGGGAACGTCCCGAGATAACTTCCTCAAAAAACAAGAAACCGAAAAAGAAAAAAGACAAAGGTAAGAAGAAGAAAAGAAAAGGCAGCGTGGATATAATGGCTTAGACGCCGGTCACCGGCAGATTCAGGAGGTGAAATAATGATTAAAGGGATTCTCAAGCAACGGAAAAAACCCGGAAAGATAAGGGAGGCAGACAAACTGCTGCAACTCGAACTCTCCGAAATTGAAGAGCTTTCATCTCTTCTCATGAGCCGTGTAGATAAAAGGGTCCGGGCATTGAATGAGGTTGAACAGAGACTGGATGAAAAGATTGAAATCCTCGAAAACCTGTTAGTCCAGGCAGAAAACATACTGCAGGAACCTGAAAGCACACTGGATTACCGTTACAAAGAGGTAGTATTGCTATCCCGCAAGGGACTGAAAATTGAAGAGATAGCAAGCCTCCTTGATATACCCGGTGGAGAGGTTGAGTTTATAATTAACATGAACGCCTGAGGAGGGGGAAGTTTTTTCCTCCTCAGGACAAAATTTTGCCGCCAATATTCACCTGCCGGTCTGACTCCTGATTGGCAGCCCGCCCTGATACCCCGAATCGTGTCTCAATTGTCACCATAAAGCTGTCCCGGGGTTCCGGATGGAACGTAACGCATTGAAAACACAGCATTCCTGAAGTAAATTCAGAATAACATTATACGTTTTATTTTCATAATTTATGACACCATCTGACTGCCTGGAGTCCTCGAATCAGTAGCTTTAGACCAACAACAGACGACTGGCATAGCTCTTGCTTTAATAAAACCCGTCATGTACAAAGGCATCTACATAGCGGCATCAGGCGCCATACTCAAGAATGCAGAACTCTCACTCACTGCACGCAATATCGCCAATGCATCAACTCCTGGCTACAAAAAAGAACGGACATCCTTCAGCTCCTATCTCCTTCCCTCTTCTGGAAATATCTCCAATCCTGAACGCGTCATGGTAGAAAAGGGGAAGACCCTCACTGATTTTTCAGCCGGAGAATTCATTAAAACCGGCAACCCCCTTGATGTCGCCATTGAGGGTGATGGGTTTTTTGTACTTGAAGGTAAAAAGTACACAAGGAGAGGGGATTTCAGGCTTGATGAAGAGGGATACCTCCTGAACATTGACGGACTGAAGGTGATGGGAATGGACGACACCCCGCTTCAGCTCCCTCAGGGCAGGGTGGAGATAGGACCCGGGGGAGACATCATGGTTAAGGGTACAACAGTGGGAAGGCTCAAAATCGTTGACTTTCCCCAGCCCAACAAGCTCATTCAGGCAGGAGACGCCACATACCTGGCACCTGAGGAGTCAAAACCTGTTGAGTCATCTTCAAGGGTCTCCTCAGGTGTGATCGAGGGCTCCAATGTGAATATAATAAAGGAGATGGTCGGAATGATAAGGACAACAAGGGAGTTTGAGACTTACCAGAAAATGATACAGGCATTTGATTCCGCCACATCAAAGGCACTAAATGAGATAGGGAGGATATAACCATGATAAGGTCACTCTTTATTGCGGCAACAGGTATGGAAGCCCAGAAACTGAACATTGATGTTATAGCCAACAATCTTGCAAATGTAAATACAAACGGATACAAACGGAGCAGGGCTGATTTTCAGGAACTGATGTATGAGGATATAAAGACTCCGGGGGCGACTTCTGCCGATGGCACACAGTTGCCCTCAGGCATACAGCTCGGGCTCGGCGTCAGACCGGTAGCTGTTCAGAAGATATTTGAGCAGGGAGACTTCACACCCACAGGGAATCCCCTTGATATGGTAGTAGAGGGAGAAGGTTTTTTCCAGATCGTAAAACCGGATGGTGAGATTGCCTATACAAGGGCCGGCGCATTCAAGCTGGATAGCGAGGGCAGAATCGTAACATCTGAAGGATACCCCATGGAACCCGAGATAACCATCCCCTCAGATACAACCCAAATAACCATAAGCTCGGACGGAATGATAAACGCAACAGAGCCCGGCAGTGCTGTTCCCACCGAGGTAGGACAGATTGAGCTTGCAAAATTCTCCAACCCGGGCGGCCTGAAATCAATTGGAAAGAATCTCTTTGAAGAGACCGCTTCATCGGGCGTGCCGACCACCGACACCCCGGGTGGCACTGAAGGTATGGGGACAATACAGCAGGGGTTTATTGAACTCAGTAATGTAAATATTGTAGACGAGATGGTCCAGATGATTGTAAGCCAGAGGGCCTATGAGATTAACTCCAAGGTAGTACAGGCTGCGGATGACATGATGCAGATAGCAAATAATCTGAGAAGGTAAGGTCAAATTGATGATATCCCTGTTGATAGCCTTAACAATCGTCTCCGGATGGGCTCCCGAGGCCGTTATTCAGGATTACCTCATGAATAATTATCCCTGGCCGGAGATTCAGGTACAAAAAGTTGTCTCAGAGGAGGCCCTGCCTAAGAACAGACCGGTTGAGATTCTAACTGAAAGGGGGCCCCTCGGCAGGGCAGCTTTCATCTTCCGGTTTGCTGATAACAGGGAAGTGCGAATAAAGGCATACATAACGGCAAGGGAACAGGTTGTAAGGACCAGGAGGGCCTTATACAGAGGGACTGTTATCAGCAGTACTGATGTCTATACCACATTGATGGATGTCAGAAAGATACCAAAGGGTGCAATAAGTGACCTGAAAGGTGTGAAAGGAAAGGTACTGAAAAGGTCATTGCCCGCCGACAGCACCTTAACAGATGCAGTAACAGGTGAAAAACCCCTGATCAGAAAGGGACAGCGCATTACCATCCTGTACAAAACCAATTCTCTCCGGGTAACAGCGCCGGGTATTGCCAGAGAGGACGGTTTTTCTGAAAGGGAAATATCCGTGATGAATCTGAGATCAAGAAAGACGATAACCGGGATTGTAGAAAGCAGGGGAACAGTAAATGTGCAACCATAGTCCGGACAGGAATAATGTCTTGCTGTCAGCCTTAAGCATATTAATACTGTTGTTCTCGGTGGGGTGTGCATCCACGAATACGCTTCCGCCGCCATCACCTAACTATATACCGGAACCGGCTACGCCAGGGCACCCCGGAGGATATACCACACCCGGTTCCATCTACCGGGAAAGTGCCAGCCTCTTTGAGGACAGAAGGGCTCGGAGGCTCAACGACCTGGTAACCGTACTGATCGTTGAAAACGTATCAGGCAGCAAAAAGGCTGAGACGATAACAGGAACGGATTCAACCCTGGATGCAGGCATAGATACTTTCTTTGGCGCACCCCTCAACATGAACCTTAACAATCTCTACGGAAAGGGCAATACCTTTTCGCCATCAGTGGGCAGCTCGTTCAAGAATGATTTTCAGGGTACAGGGGAGACCACAAGAGAGGGCTCTCTAAAGGGCACCATCACGGCAAGGGTCATTGACGTCCTGCCCAATGGTAACCTCGTTATAGAATCAAGGAAAGAGGTGACCCTGAACTATGAAAAACAGGTCCTTGTGCTGAAGGGCATAATAAGACCCGACGACATATCGACCAACAACACTATTTACAGCACAAAGGTTGCCGATGCCCGGATATTCCTCGTAGGCGACGGAATAATTGACAGCAAGCAGGCCTCGGGCTGGCTTGGAAACATAGTTGGCAGGATATGGCCGTTTTAGGAATGACTATTGATGATTGATTATTGACGAATGAAACATGACTCATTGATGATTTATGCTTTTCCAATAGTCAATCGTCAATATTCAATAGTCAATCAAAAGGGGTGACAAGGGATATGAAAAAAATTGCATTCAGTGCCGTCCTCGTCCTTATTCTGGTATTACCAAACCAGGCAGTTAATGCCGACAGGATAAAGGACATTGCATCTATTGAGGGTGTAAGGGAAAATCAGCTTGTCGGGTACGGACTGGTTGTAGGCCTGAACGGAAGAGGGGACAAAGGCAGGGCCACCATGCAGAGCATGGCAAATATGCTGGCACGTATGGGACTCACAGTCAATCCAAGGGACATAAAGCCAAAAGACACGGCATCCGTAATGGTCACAGCAACCCTGCCCCCCTTTCCAAGGGCCGGCAACCGGGTGGATGCACTTGTCTCCGCCATGGCCGATGCCAAGGATATACAGGGCGGAACTCTCATTATGACCCCCCTGAAAGGACCTGACGGAAAGGTCTATGGTATTGCGCAGGGTCCTGTCTCAATAGGTGGCTTTGCCGCAGGCACCGGGGGCACCGGTGTCCAGAAAAACCACCCCACAGTGGGAAGAATACCAAACGGCGTTATTATTGAAAGGGAAATCCCCATGTCACTGAATTCACTCACTGAGGTAAAAATAATACTTCACAACCCTGACTTCACTGTTGCCTCAAACATGATGAGGGAGATAAACAGGGCGCTAAAGAACGGTTATGCAGCGGCCCTGGACCCTTCCACCATAGCCCTGAAGGTCCCTGAAGCATATAAAGGACGAATAGTTGAACTTATGAGATTTGTTGAAAATATAAATGTTGCTGTTGATATGCCTGCAAAGGTAATAATCAATGAAAGGACAGGCACTGTGGTCATAGGTGAAAACGTCCGCATCTCTCCTGTAGCAATTGCCCATGGAGGCCTCACCATAGAGATCAGCACTGAATATCAGGTCTCCCAGCCACCTCCGTTCTCAGCGGGAAAGACAATAGTGGTTCCTTCAAGAAGGGTAACGGCAAAGGAAGAAAAGGCCCATCTGATACAGGTCTCGGGGGCCTCGCTTGGTGAGGTGGTGAGGGCGCTGAATGCCATGGGTGTTACATCACGCGACCTGATAGCCATCCTTCAGGCCCTTAAGGCCTCGGGGGCTCTCAGGGCGGAACTGGAGATTATCTGATGATGATGATTGATCCGTCTATTCTGTCAATTTACAGCACAGGGCTTCGCGACCGGGATAACAGAACAGAGACCGGAAACAGGACCAAAACGTCTGAAGCGGAAACAAAACGGGTAGCCCGGAAATTTGAATCCCTCTTTATCTATGAACTCCTGAAGGGCATGCGTGGCATGAGCGGTAAGGGGCTCTTTCAGGGAGGACTGTCCGGTGATGTATTTCAGACGCTCTTTGATATGGAACTCTCAAAGACCCTTGCTGAAAGGGGCACGGGAATCTCTGAAATGCTCATGAAATCACTCCGGGGGAACGAAGATTAAAGTTTCTTTTACCTCCGGCCGATAATATTTTATAGTATTAAGGTTATAGTAAATTTGTTTAAGGAGGATTTAAATGAAAATCTACGGTGGAAAGCCTCCTGAGGGACAGGATGTTTATCTCAGGGCTCAGAAGGCACAAGGCAAGGATGCCACCGGAAAAAGCGAGCAGTTACAGGGCAGTAAGAGAGTAGCTGACCGGGTGGAAGTTTCAGGCAAGGCAAAGGAAATTAACGAGATGAAGGCAGAGATTCAAAGACTCCCCGAAGTAAGGACCGACAGGGTTGAGACCATCAGGCAGGCCATCGAGTCCGGCACATACGGGATAGACCCCGGAAAGATTCTCAGCAAGATGTTAGAGGAGATATGAAAGACTCAGCTCGGATATTGAAGATACTCGAGGAACAGGTAAGGAGTTACTCAAGGCTCTACGACCTGCTGAAGGGGGAAAAAAAGGCGATCGTCTCCTTTGACCCTTTAGCGGTTGAAACCCTGGCCAAAGACAAAGACAACCTCGTGCTCCAGTTAAGACTCCTCGAAGAAGAGAGGAAGAGACTTGCTGATGAATTTTTCGAAGACAGAGAGGGAGGACAAAGTATTTCCGACCTTCACAGTATTACCGGAAACAAAAGATTCCTTGATCTCCGCTCTCAGCTCATCAGTCTCATGCAGGGCATTGGAGAACTGAATGAAGTCAACAGGTTGCTTATAGAACGGGCATCCCTTCATCTCAAGGTCTCATCCGCCTTTTTCCAGACCTTTGACGTTAAGGCCTCACCTTCACGCACCATCTCAAGGGAGGCCTGATGGTAGCAGATAAAAAGCCCTCTATGGAGATAACACCCTGATGGCAATATTCGGACTCTTTGATATCGGAAAATCCGCCATCTTTGCAAGCCGGGCTGCCCTTGATGTAACGGCAAACAATATTGCCAACATCAATACCCCCGGCTTTTCACGCAAGGAGGCGATTCTCGAGATACAGACACCGGGAAGAACCAGGGCCGGGTTCATTGGACGGGGTGTTACAGTCGGGCACATAAGACGCCATTATGACAACCTCCTGCAAAACCAGATACTCCTTCAGCAGCAAAATTTTGCCAGGTCGAACAGCCTCGGAAATGTATTCAGTCGGGTCGAAGAGGTATTTAATGAACAGCAGTCCCCAAAATTCTCCGGTTCCTTCAATGAATATATAAATGCCTGGCAGGAAGTAGCTGATAACCCTGAGGCCCTGCCACAACGCTCTGTACTTTTGCAGAAGGCAAAGGGGTTAATATCCATGGCAAAGGATATGGAACGCTCACTCAGGGAGACTGTAAAACAGACAAACAGCGAGATAGAAGATTCGGTTGACAGGATAAACACTGTCACCGGCAAGATTGCATCCATGAACGGGATGATAACAGAAGTAGAGGCCGGTTCCTCTTATGAGGCAAGTGACCTGAGAGACAAACGGGATATCCTGATGGGACAGTTGAGCGAACTGATCGGGTTCAACTCTTTTGAAGATGACTCCGGACGGGTTACCATAGTGATGGGGAGCAAAAACCTCGTTGAAGGAGAACGCTCTTTCCAACTTGCTTCTAAAGTAAACCCTGACGGCACCATAGACATAACGGCCGGCAATGACCGGGTTAATAATTACATCTCCAGAGGTGCCCTTTCAGGACTGCTTGCATCAAGAGAGGCGATTCAGGAAGGCCCGCTGAAGAATTTCAGGAGTCTTGTTGCCTCCATTATAAAGGAGACAAACCTGCAACACCGGCAGGGATATGATCTTGGAGGGTCAACTGACAAGGACTTCTTTGCCCCGCTTCAGTTGTCTACAAAGGACTACTCGGACGGGGCATCCGTAAGCTCTAAAACCATCTCCGACTTAAGCCAGCTGACACTCCACGAATACGAAATAAGGTTCAGCGATTCATCCACATACAGTGTAGTTGACCTTGCAACGGATACGACCGTCGTTCCCCCGACTACCTATACCTCCGGCAACACAATAGCATTTGACGGTATTGAGACGGTAGTAACAGATGATGCCGGCGGCCCCCGGGGAGGAGATAAATTCCTGATAACTCCCCTTGCGCTATCCGTAGAGAATTTTGCCCTCAATATATCTTCTGCTAAAGAGGTGGCAGCATCAACCTATGATTACACCCTGCCGGGGGACAACAGAAACGCACTTGCCATGACCGACCTCTATCATAAGAATGTTTCAGATATAGGGAACAGTTTTAACGGTTACTACAGTACAATAGTAACCCTTGCCGGCACCATGAGCAGCACTGCACAGGACAGTACGGACTTTGAACAGAGCCTGCTTAATGAGCTGAATATGAGAAGGGAATCAGTATCGGGGGTTAACCTTGATGAAGAAGCTGCAAACCTCATCAGATACCAGAAGTCTTTTGAGGCAGGGGCAAAACTCATAAAGGTCACCGACGAACTGCTGAAGGTTATACTCAACTTATGAGGATTTCAAGCTTTACAGTATATGACCGGCTGACAAGGGCCTTGCAGGAGAACCTCAGAAGACTTTATGATGCCCAGGAATCCCTTGCCACCGGAAAGAAGATAAACAGGCCGTCTCAGGATATTGTCGGGGCCTCGAAGGCACTTGACTACAAGGTCAGCATTAAAGAAACTCAACAGGATATAAAGAGCATAGAGGGAGTCACAGCTAATCTTGGAATCACCGGGGGAATCCTTGGAAATGCCACCAACGCCCTTTCAAGGTTAAAAGAGCTGTCTCTTTCGGCACTGAACGGAAGCATGAGCAGTGAGGATAGGGCGGCAACAGCAAAGGAGGTTAAAGAACTGAAGGAGCACCTGCTCAGTCTTGGAAACTCCTCATTTCAGGGCAAATACATCTTCAGCGGACTCCTGACGGACAGGATGGCTTTTGACCTCAACACTTATAATTACCAGGGGGATGAAAACAATCTGGAAATAAAGGTTGGGTCCAATGCAAGGGTAAAGGAAAATCTGACGGGAAATGAGGCGTTTGCCTATATTCAGTCATCCCACAAAGTAGTTACCCTTGAGGAGGGGACAAAATATATTCACTACATCCCCGGACAGGTTATTGATGCAAGCTATCCCCCAAACAGGGTGATAATAGCCATTTCCACTACTGACGATAAGTCTGCTGTGGAGACAGAGCTTCAGGGTGGCCCGCCGTATACTTCAGTAGAGGACACCTTTTATTTCGACAACATGATTCAGATGACCGGACAGTTGCAAAGCGCCCTTGAGAGCAATAATACCGACAGGATCAATGCAATACTGACCCCGATTGACGATTCTATCGGACAGGTCACAGATGCAAGGGCAGAGTTAGGGGCAAGAATAAACTTCACAGAGACAGAGCACGGCAGACTGGATAATGCTGTTCTTGGTTTACGGACCCTCCTTTCCGGGACAGAGGATGCAGACCTTGCAGAGGTAATATCCGAAGTATCAAAAAACCAGGTAGCGCTTCAGGCATTAAGGAATACAGGGGCAAGGTTACTGAGCCAGTCCCTGCTGGATTTTCTGCAATGACAAACCGGCAAATAAAAACAAGGTTTTTAAAAGGAACACACCCCTTAATCCCCTTTTTTTAGAGGGGAAAACAGGAAGCATGAACTCTCCCCTCTAAAAAGAGGGGGCAGGGTGTGTGTAAAGAGCGGGTTTTCATCTGGTTAACTGTTTGATATTGCAGACGAACATGTCTCTCTGAATAAATGCCGGGTTGAATTAAATCTGTTGAAAGCAAGAGGAGGCAGGATGCTGGTATTGACAAGGAAGTCAGACGAATCAATCCGCATTGGTGATGATATAATCATCAGGGTGGTGGAGGTAAAGGGAAATCAGGTAAGACTCGGGATAGAGGCACCAAGGCACTTCAGGATTTACAGGGAAGAACTATACCAGAAAATCTCCAGGGAAAACAGACTCTCTGCAATGGCAGGGCTGGATGCCTTTGGCAAACTAAAGGAGGTCTTCAGAAAATCGTGATCAGTTTTTCAACAACCAGATTGGGTGTAGCCATACAATAATGTATAAATTTCGTAAGTTATGATAGACTTTTCCGTAACAGAATAACCAATACGGAGGAATTGCAATGGGAGCAGAGATTAAATCAGTGACTGGCGA
>BTTF01000003.1:0-47195 GCA_036244995.1 bacterium
GATGACAGTGACAGGGAGTATTTTGTAGAAATACTTCAGCGTGCAAAGGAGAAGTATGGGATCGAAGTCTATGCATATTGCATAATGGGGAACCACTATCATTTACTCATATCAACGCCGGATGGAGAACTCACAAAGGCGATGCACTTTATCGGGTCGAGTTACGGAAGTTATCTGCGGAGATACCGTGGGTTGACAGGCCATGTATTTGCCGGGAGATACAAGTCGTTGTGTGTGGAGAAGGAGAGCTATCTCCTGGAATTAAGCAGATACATTCACCTGAACCCGGTACGGGCAGGTATAGTGAAATCTCCTGAAAAATATGCGTGGAGCAGTTACAGATACTATATCGGAAAGAAGACGAGTCCTGATTGGCTGAGTATGGAATGGCTGACAGATAAGTGCGGGAAAAGGCTGAAGACAAGACAGAGGAAATATGGAGAATATGTAGAGGCAGGGATAGAGAGTCAAGCGGAATATCCGGTAGAGAAGATAGTGGGGCAGGCAATTCTTGGGAGCAAGGAGTTTGTCAAAAAAGTGCTGAAGGGATTGAAGAAGACCCGAAAGCTGAAAGATGTGACTGCAAAGAAGGCATTTGATGGGAAGATAGAGTTGGATGAACTGTATCAGGAAGTGTGTGAGTATTATGGAATAAAAGACTTGAGGAAGAGTGAAAAAGCGAGGGGCTCAGATGAGAGACGGGCTCAGGAAATGTTCGTGTATCTGGCAAAAAAGCATACGTCGGCATTAAATAGAGAAATAGCAGAGCGGGTGGGGGATATCAGTGCATCAGCAGTGAGCCATCAATATAAAAGAACGGGCAGGAAGATGCAGGGGAATAAGAAGACGGCAAGGCAATGGAGAAAAGAGTTTAAAGAGCTTGCTTCACGATTCAAGGGCTGACCCCCT
The DNA here is from genome assembly GCA_036244995.1 of bacterium. Classification (GTDB taxonomy): domain Bacteria; phylum Nitrospirota; class Thermodesulfovibrionia; order Thermodesulfovibrionales; family JdFR-85; genus BMS3Bbin07. The sequence continues at coordinate 910 of BTTF01000003.1, forward strand.
CCCACTAAACAAGGGCTGACCTCCAAAATTCCCTGACCCCCAAAATTCCAGAAAAATATATGAGAATTTGTTATGCTAAAATAAACAAAAAAAGGAGGGCTGTATAGTATGCCGAATGTAAAAGAATTACTAACAAAAATCATTCAAGAGCAGCCTGATGATGCATCATATGAAGAGATATTGCGTGAACTTGTTCTTGAGCGAATGATCGAGCAAGGGTTAGAAGACTCACGCATGGGAAGATTAGTCAGTAATGAAGAGATGGAGCAACGTATTCGTTCATGGCAGAAATAAGATGGACGCCGGAAGCTGAAAAATGGTTGAGAGATATTTATGACTATATTGCCCGAGACAATGTAAGCGCTGCATAAAGAGTTGTAACAGGGATTCATAGAAAGGCACAAGTTCTCAAAAGTTTTCCGGAAATTGGGTGTAAGTATAGAACAGAGCCTGAAGGGGATATAAGAATTTTGCTATATGGACATTATCGTATTGCATATCTCATCAGGAGTAGAGAGATGATTGATATTTTAGGAGTATTCCATGGTGCAATGAATATAGATAGATATTTAGGAATTCTGGCGTAACAACTTATCTGGGGGTAGAATCTTTACTGTTGATAAAATAAGTGACAAAATAAGGACGGAATCGAAGGATACATCTTTCAAATTGAATAATTCGTCTGAATACACAAAGACGATAACTGTCCGGTTTTATCACAGCCTCTAATTGTATATGGTTACAATGGTTTTGTACTTCAACATTCCCGGTGTGGATGTTTTGAATATCCTGTAAACCCGCTTGTCTTTTATCCGCTGCATTACATGCTCCGGGAGTTTTGGGGCCGGGCTGTCCGCTATGACCACTACGGCGGTCTCTTCGGGCGGGGCTTTTCCTTTGGGTGCATAAAATGCAGGGTTCCTGTATTCCCATGTAAACCTGGTGGGTGAGTTCAATATCTCCTTTTCAGGAGGACGTTTTATGAGCGCTGAGTTTAGCCTGTAGTCGTAGAAAATCTCCTTGTCTGTATAGAGGTCAAGGATTGGCACTGCGATTGCCGGGTTTACGTCAGAGTCCTTCTGCGGCAGGGTGAATACCTCGATGGCCTTGATGTCAAGGGTGTTCAGGGCCTGTCCGGCATTTTTCAGGTTCATCGAGCTGTGCCTCTGCAGGAAGGGGAGGTAGAGGCTGTAAGCCAGAAGGAGTGAGGTCAGGACTGTGCAGAGGACTATGAACCTTCTGAGGCGGATATCCCTGATCTCCTTGAGACCGTAAGATGCCATAAGTGTGAGCATTGGAAATAGCGGTATGATGTAGCGGAGCAGTTTTATCTGAAATATAATGAGTATGATGGGCAGGTAACATATGATTGCGTATTTGCTGTCCCACTTCCTGATGGCAATCCATGCCGAGCATATGGCTGAAATGGTGATAAAGGGATGGGTCTGGAAGAGAAAGGCGGATGTGAAGGTCTCGGTCCATTCGTCCAGTACCGTTACCTGATAACCCGTAAGAATTCCGAACTGCCCGGAAATGACGCTGTATTTCAGCGCTACTGCCAATGCAGTGAGCAGTGCTGTTATCAGGGCCACGGCAGCCGCCCTCAGGACCATCTTCTTCGGGTTCCTCTTCTGGTAGACCACAAGTATGACTGCCAGGACGGAGAGCATCGGCCAGGTGGAATACTTTGAAAACATGGCAAGAAAGATCACAATGGATGAAAATATGATTCTCCGGGTGCCTCCCTGCTCCATGACCTTTATGAAGCTGAATATGGAGAGGGTAAGAAAAAACATTGTTGGGACATCTACCATCATGAGCGGCACCTGCGTGAAGAGGTAAGGGATGCCGAGGAGGAACAAGCCGCCGTAAAGACCTGTTTTTTCATCCCACAGGGTTTTGCCGGTCAGATAAGTGAGCACCACTGTAAGGGAAAACAGAAGGGTCGTGAATATCTCAATATAAATAATCCTTTCGCCTGCAAACCTGAAGATCAGGCCGTAGATGAAGGGGAGTACGGGCGAGTCGGTCCAGGCCGTGATTTCCCGGCCCCATTCACTGAAAAAATACCTGATGCCGTACAGCTCCAGGTGCTTGGCCTGAATGAAATATCTTGAGGTATCAATATTAAACTGGGGCTCAACCCAGAAGACCGCTGCAGAGACAAACGAGACTGTAAAGAGGAATGTGACGGGGTATCGTTCAAAATACCGGTTTTTGGAGAGTGCCCAGGCAAGTATGGTTATCAGGATAATGCCGGGGACGAGGATGAGCAGTATCCCGGCACTGCCGAGCCCCTCAAACAGCCAAGGCCACCTGAGGGTGAAGTTGGTGTCAGCGGAGCGGAGCAGATAGAGTGCAAGTGGTGTAAGGATGGTGAGGAGAGAGACTGTTATGGACTCTTTTTTGCTCATATCGAGGTAGTGTTTATGTCAACTCACAAGTGCCATTCCGGCTTGTGCGGAATCAAAAAGGGGTATGATTCCCGACGTAGCGGGAATGACAATTCAACCTCCCGGCATTACCGGCATTGACCTGACAGTGGTCTCTGTGCTCAGGAATAATACCCTGAAAAACAAGGAATAATCAATTTTCCCATGGTTTTTCTGCCTCTATTCCGGGAAACCTCTCTGTGGCAGGCAAAAAGGCCTGCAAATAGTTTATACTATACAGTGGAAATTTGAATCTCCGCAGCAGTTTGCATCCTCTGAGTTTGCACTGCATAGTTCAAGTACTGGATGCTCTTGATCAATCTTTTTCAGGAGGGGTTTTTATGTCTCGTGTACCTGTAAGTATAGAAGAGGAGATGAAGGTAAGCTATCTTGATTACGCCATGAGCGTAATCATAGGCAGGGCCTTGCCTGATGTGCGCGACGGGCTCAAGCCTGTGCAGCGCAGGATACTCTATGCAATGTTCCGGGAAGGGCTGCTTCCGGCAAAGAGGTATTCGAAGTGCGCCGGTGTGGTCGGAGAGGTGCTGAAGAAGTATCATCCACACGGTGACAGCGCTGTCTACGATGCCCTTGTGAGGCTTGCCCAGGATTTCAACATGCGTAATCCCCTTATAGACGGGCAGGGTAACTTTGGCTCAATTGATGGCGATCCCCCGGCTGCCTACCGTTACACTGAGGCAAGGCTTGCCAAGATTGCAGAGGAACTGCTGAGGGATATAGATAAGGAGACCGTTGATTTCATTCCGAATTTCGATGAAACAACCGTTGAGCCTGTAGTGCTTCCCACAAGGGTGCCGGGCCTGCTGATAAACGGCTCCTCAGGCATTGCCGTGGGTATGGCCACCAATGTGCCGCCCCATAACCTCAGAGAGATAGTAGATGGTCTTGTGATGATCCTTGATAAGCCGGAATCCACGGTGCAGGACCTTATGACGCATATAAAAGGGCCTGACTTTCCAACAGGCGGAATGATTCACGGGCTTGACGGAATACTGTCTGCCTATACCCATGGCCGGGGCATTATAAGGGTGAGGGCCTGCGCAAGGATTGAGAGACCGCAGAAAGGGCCGGAGCAGATAATAGTGACGGAGATGCCATATCAGGTGAACAAGGCAAGGCTGATTGAAAAGATTGCCGAGCTTGTCAGGCACAAGAAGATAGAGGGTATCTCGGAGTTGAGGGATGAGTCGGACAGGGACGGTATAAGGGTTGTAATCGAGCTGAAGAGGGGCGAGATGCCCCAGGTTGTACTGAATAACCTTTATAAACAGACCCAGATGCAGAACACCTTCGGCATAATCATGCTCGCCCTTGTCGGCGGACAGCCCCGGATAATGAGCCTTAAAAGGATTCTTACCTACTTTATCCAGCACCGCAGGGAGGTAATCCTCCGCAGAACGCGCTTTGAACTGAGAAAGGCTGAGGAGAAGGCGCATATCCTTGAGGGTCTGAAGATAGCCCTTGATTACCTGGATGAGATTATAAACCTGATAAGGGCCTCAAGGAATCCCCAGGAGGCCAAGACAGGGCTGATGACGAGGTATCCCCTCTCTGCCGTCCAGTCACAGGCTATCCTTGATATGAAACTCCAGAGACTGACCGGGCTGGAGAGGGACAAGATAATCAACGATTATGAGGAGACGATGAAGGAGATAGAGAGGCTGAAGTCGATACTCGCGAGTGAGACTCTGGTTAATGACATAATAAGGAACGAGCTCCTTGAGATGAAGGAGAAATACGGTGACGACAGGCGGACCGAGATAATGGCCGCTACCAAAGAGATAACCATTGAAGACCTGATTACTGAAGAGGAGATGGTCATCACCATATCCCACAGGGGATATGTCAAGCGTAACCCCCTCAGTGAATACCGCAGCCAGAGAAGAGGCGGAAAAGGCCTCATCGGGATGGAGACGAGAGAGGAGGATTATGTTGAGCAGCTCTTTATCGGCTCAACACATGATTATATGCTCTTCTTCTCCAACCTCGGCAGGCTTTACTGGCTGAAGATTTATCAGATACCCGAGGCAGGCAGGGCCGCAAGGGGCAAGGCGATCGTAAACCTCCTGCAACTGCAGGAAGGCGAGAGGATCACGACGGCCATTCCCGTAAAAGATTTCAGGGAAGGCTATCTGGTGATGTTTACAAAGAAGGGTACCGTCAAGAAGACACCCCTTCATGACTTCAGCAATCCAAGGGGGAGGGGAATTATCGCAATAGCCCTTGATGAAAAGGATGAGCTTATAGCCGTGAAGATGACATCAGGCATCAATGACCTCCTTATAGGCACGAGAGACGGGCTTGCAACAAGGTTCAAGGAGGAGGATGTAAGACCCATGGGGAGGACTGCCAGGGGTGTCAGGGGCATAAGGCTTGGCCCTGATGATGAGGTGGTCTCTGCTGTGGTGGTGCAGGAGAGGACGGCGATACTTACGGTTACAGAGCGGGGATATGGCAAGAGGACAAAGGTTGAGGAATATCCTGCTCATAAACGTGGTGGAAGGGGTGTTATATCCATAAAGGTTACCGACAGGATAGGCCGGGCCGTGGGGCTTCTGCAGGTGAGGGATGATGACGAGATAGTCATGATAACCAATGCCGGAAAACTGATAAGGACAAGGGCCGGAAATATCTCTCTCCTTGGCAGGAATACCCAGGGTGTAAAACTGATGGATGTTGACCCTGATGACAGGATTGTGAGCCTTGGAAGAGTTGCAGAAAAGTGAGAGGCTCTGTTCAGTTTGAAGGTAAATAATGCTTTTGTTGTTTAGATAAAACTTGAAGAGAGCTGATTTTTGTCGGAAGGTTTCTGTGATCTCGATCTTTTCTGCGGTAGATTGAAGTGCTCCCATGGGTTTGGTGAATGAGTTTGTTAAATGCCATAACAGGCCACGACAGGCCTAAAAATATACTCCTTGGCTCGATCGGGACGGCAAGGGTTGCAACTACCTATCTCTTTACCGGTGAGAGCGGGATAGGCAAGAGGCTCGCTGCAATTGAATTTGCCGGGGCGGTTAACTGTCTCAACCCCGTAAAGGTAATCCGCAACCCGCAACTCGCAACTCGTAACCCGCAATCCGCAACCCGCAATCCGCAACCCGAATATCTGGATGCCTGTGACAGTTGCAGCTCCTGCAGGAAATTCTCCTCTCTCCTCCATCCGGACCTTAAGGTCGTAGAGGCTGACAGTGGCCTTATAAAGATTGACACAATAAGGGAGGTACAGGAGTTTTTATCTTTTACACCCTATGAGGGCAGAAAAAAAGTGGTTATAATAGATGGTGCGGAGTGCATGAATCCGTCGGCATCCAATGCATTTCTGAAGACCCTGGAGGAGCCGCCGCCCGACAGTGTGATAATACTGATAACAATGGCCCCTGACAGGCTGCTGGATACCATCAGGTCAAGGTGTTTTGTGGTGAGGTTTTCGCCCCTGAGCATTAGTGCCTGCAGGGATGTTATCAGCAGGAAAGTCAGCGGTCTTGATGCAGAGACACTGGAGTCCCTGGCGGCATTTTCAATGGGACGCCCGGGTGTGGCTATTCAGGGAGAGGGGGCTATGGCGAGGGACACGATCAGCGGCATGGTGCATGATATTGTCGGGGGAGGATTGTCGTTTCAGTGGAAGGACAGGACTGATATGGACCAGTGGTGCAATCTCTTCCTGATGGTGCTGAGGGATATGATAGTTATGAAGATAAACCCTGATAACCGGGGATTGCTTATAAACAGATGGCTTGAAAGCGAGATATCCGCAATCAGCAGGAGTATGGAGCTGGAAGAGATTCTGAAACTTTATTCCGAAGTCAGTCTCCTGATGGCTCACTTCAGGTTTAACCTGAATACGTCAATAGTGTCGAATTATATAAAATCGATGTTTGTTAACCGGGTAACATAAATAATTCACTTGCAGTGCACGCCGGGAGCGCCGGGGTTTTCTGTGCATTGCGGTAATTTAATTCTGATTTGAGGGAGAGTTATGAGTGTGTCAGTCAATGATAAAGACGAAAATGGAGTGAAGACCCACCCCGCTGTCGGGGTCAGGTTTAAACCGTGCGGCAAGATATACAGTTTTGACGCTGGTGAGCTTGAGCTGAAGAAGAGCGACAAGGTGGTTGTGGAGTCCATGTTCGGGCTTACCATAGGGACGGTTGTGCAGGAAGTCTCTGAAAGTCCACAGGCTCAAAAGGGTGATTCCCGGGATGAGGCGGGGGAGAGGAAAGGCCCTGCGGCAAAGCCCCCCAAGGAGCTCAAGCCGGTAGTCAGAAAGGCAACTGAAGAGGACATCAGGGCCGCGGAGAGTAACAGTGAACTTGAGGTCGAGGCAAGGCGTCACTGCCTCGAAAGGATAGCTGCAAGGGGGCTTCCGATGAAGCTTGTAAGTACGGAGGCTACCCTTGACAGGAAGAGGGTGATCTTTTATTTTACCGCTGACGGCAGGATTGATTTCAGGGAGCTCGTCAAGGATCTTGCGTCCAGATTCAGAACGCGGATAGAGATGCGCCAGATTGGTGTAAGGGATGAGTCAAAGTTGATCGGCGGCATTGGTGTGTGCGGCAGGGAGTTTTGCTGCCGGGCGTTCCTTACAAGTTTTGCCCCTATCTCGATCCGCATGGCAAAGGAGCAGGAGCTGGTATTGAATGCCGCCAAGCTTTCCGGTGTATGCGGCAGGCTAATGTGCTGCCTCAGCTATGAGTATGATGAGTGGCAGGCAGAGGGGCTTGATGAGGTTGTTCCCGAGGACCCGATGAATGGGTGCCTTTGCGGAGATTGCAATTCAGAGAGTTCGGAGAGTCTTGTGTCGTCACTGACGCAGGGGGACGATGCCCCTGTTTCAGAGAAAAAGAGGGAAGAATCCAGGCCTGCAAGGGATAAATCATCATCTGCCGGCGGTGGTTTTAAGGAGAGAAAGCGGCCTGCCAGGCAAAGAAAGCCTATGTCCAGTGAACGCGCGAGTGCAGGTAGTGACAAGTCTTCCGGTGCTGTGGCAAGACCTCCGGAGACCGCGGCAGGGGATAAGATATCCGCTGATACCTCTGATACCTCCGGCTCTGCAGAAAAGGGTGACCTTGAGGTAAAACAGACTGATGCCTCCCGGCAGGAGAATACGGGGACAGACAAGAAGAAGAGGCCTTACTTCAGGCACAAGAATAAAAAGAGGAGGAAGCACAGGTAGAGATGGATAAGAAATTTTACGTCACCACTCCCATATATTACGTTAACGATATCCCCCATATCGGGCATGCCTATACAACGGTTGCTGCTGATATCCTTGCAAGGTTTAACCGTCTGAGGGGAAACAGTGTCTTTTTTCTTACAGGTACGGACGAGCATGGACAGAAGGTCCAGAAGGCGGCAGAGGAGAAGGGCCTTACACCGGGCGAACATGCCGATACCATGGTGAAGAATTTTGAAAACCTCTGGAAGAAGCTTGATATATCAAATGATGCATTCATAAGGACAACGGATGAAGGACACCGGAGTGTTGTCCGTGAGATGCTTGAAAAACTCAAACAGAAAGGCAGGATTGTAAAGAGGGCTTATAAGGGATGGTACTGTACGCCGGACGAGAGGTTCTGGACAGAGAAGGAACTGCTTGACGGTAATTGTCCGGAGTGCGGGAGGCCCGTAGAGGAGATAGAGGAGGAGAATTATTTTTTCCTCATGTCTGAATACAGGGAAAGGCTCATCAGGCATATAGAGGACAATCCCGGATACATCCGGCCTGAGACGAGGAGGAATGAGGTCATGGGGTTTTTACACTCCAGGGACCTCGGAGACCTCTGCATATCGCGGCCCAAAAAGAGGCTTCCGTGGGGAATACCCCTTCCCTTTGATGAGGATTACGTGACCTATGTCTGGTTTGACGCCCTTCTTAATTATTATTCTGCAACCCGTTATCTTGCACCGCCCCTGGGGACCGAATCCTGGTGGCCTGCTGATCATCACATTGTCGGCAAGGATATACTGACAACCCATGCAGTCTACTGGTCAACCATGCTGATGGCACTTGACATGCCTTTGCCCGGAAATATATTTGCCCACGGATGGTGGACTGTCAAGGGAAGAAAGATGTCCAAATCCGTCGGGAATGTGGTTGACCCAAACGAAATGATCGAAAAATACGGGGCGGATGCCTTCAGATACTTCCTCTTCAGGGAGGTTCCATTCGGCCTTGACGGTGATTTTTCCGAAGATGCACTTATTGGCCGCATCAACAGTGACCTTGCAAATGATTTGGGTAATATTTTGAGCCGTACCCTGACCATGATAGAAAAATACAGAGAGGGTATAATTCCCGAGGCAATTGACGGCAAGGACAGGGAAGGTATGGAAAAAAGGATCAAGGCGTGGTTTGATGCAGAATCAACAATCGGCATGTCAAACATTTTTGGTGGTTTTCTGGAAAAACTCGAGTTCCACCACGCACTTGCCCTGTTGTGGAAGGTTATGGGTGAGATAAACGAGTATATACAGCATGCAGCTCCCTGGAAAGAAAAGGATGAAGGAACTCTATCCAATACGCTTTATACCATTGCCGAGGCCCTCGGTATAATCGCCGTCTATCTCTTTCCGTTTATGCCTGCTACGGCAAAGAAGATGTGGGGACAGCTCGGTATTGACGGCAGGATAGGAGAAAGGAAAGAATTGCCGAAATGGGGAGACCTGCAGGTCAGCGGCAGGAGGGTGAGAAAGGGAGAGCATCTGTTTCCAAGGATTGAAAAGCGTAAGGAAGACAGGAAAGAGGCTGTCCCTGACAAGAAAGCAAAAGAGGAAAAAAGAGAAGATACAGGCCTTATATCCATAAACGATTTTGCCAAAGTTGAGCTTAAGGTCGGAAAGATACTGGAGGCCGAGCGTGTCAAGGGCTCAAATAAACTCATAAAATTGCAGGTGGATACAGGAGAGCAACGGCAGATTGTTGCGGGAATCGGCAAGGTATACAGCCCGGAGCAGCTTGTGGGCAAAAAGATTGTCGTGGTTGCAAACCTGAAACCCGCAAAACTCATGGGTGTTGAATCCCGGGGTATGCTCCTGGCTGCCAATGACGGGGAGAAGCTTGTCCTTGTAACTCCTGAGGGAGATGTTGGGGTGGGGGCAGGTGTCAGGTAGGGTTTTTTAAGGTGATGAATGGCGGAGGGGGTGAGATTCGAACTCACGGAGGCCGTTCAGACCTCAACGGTTTTCAAGACCGTCGCCTTAAACCACTCGGCCACCCCTCCTTATTAGTCAGAATTAGTCAGATAACCAGATAATAATAATTGAAATTATAACAAAATTGCCACTTTTTAGTCCGCTTTTCGCTTGCCTTGACAGTGATAAACTTTTGCTGGTATAGTATTTTTATTTTTTTAAAATATATAAATAGAGAGGAGTGTGGTTAGTGGATGCCCTCTGTGAGTGTCAGGAAGAACGAGTCCTTCGAGCTTGCACTGAAGAGGTTTAAGAAACAGTGTGAGAAAGACGGAATACTCTCGGAGATCAGGAAGCGGGAGCATTATGAAAAGCCGAGCGTCAAGAGGAAGAAAAAGATACTTGCAGCGCGGAAAAAAGCTCTCAAGAAAATGAGACTGTATCAGGGAAGGTAAATGTCCATACTTGAAAGGATTGACAGCGACCTGAAGGTTGCGATGAAGTCTTCTGAGAAGATCAGGGTTTCAACTCTCAGAATGGTGAAGGCCTCTCTGAAGAACCTTGAAATAGAAAAAGGAGAGCTTTCAGATGACGATCTAATCGGGGTGCTGAGTACCCAGGCAAAACAGAGAAGGGAGTCCATCTCCGAGTTTGAGAAGGGTGGAAGGCAGGACCTTGCAGATCAGGAGAGGGAGGAACTTGCTGTCATCCTGGGTTATCTGCCCGAGCAGTTATCGGAGGAGGAACTTGCCGGTATAATCCTGGAAACTATAAGGGAGACAGGTGCGTCTTCCCTGAAAGACATGGGACGGCTTATGAAGAGCCTTATGCCCCGGGTTAAAGGCAGGGCTGACGGCAAACTGGTAAGTCGGAAGGTGAAGGAATTATTGGGGAATTAATAGTACTATAAAGACTTAAAGAATTTGCCTGGACAGGATTAACAGGATGAACATGATAAAACAAAATTGAATTATTTTTATCAGTTTAATTTAAAAAAAGAAATCCTGTAAATCCCGTTAATCCTGTCTGAAAACAGCAGTTGGTCTTTATTATTTTCTGTCATACAACATAAAACATAAAAAAGGAGAACTGGATGACACTTGGTGAACTATACGAAAAGGCGGTCTCGATCGGTATCGGCAATGACCCCAGGGGCATTGATATTGTTAATAATGAACTGTCATCTGTAAAAAAGAACCTTGACGAACTAAAAGACAGGGATAAAGAGTTTTTTGACCAGGAGACGCTTAAAAACCCTTATGCCGATTCCAGAATACTCTATGGCAATGGTGACGAGGAGATAAAGACAATCCTTGCGGGGATTGACATAGAAGTGGGCGAGGTAGTGCTTGCCGATCAGTTGAGGTCAAAGGGAAGGACAATAAGCATGCTGCTTTCTCATCACCCTGAAGGCCGTGCCTATGCCCATCTTTACGATGTCATGAGAATGCAGTCGGATGTGCTCCACAGGTTTGGCGTGCCCATCAATATTGCCGAGGACCTGATGGAGGGGAGGATAAAGGAGGTCGAGAGGCGGCTCATGCCGGTTAATCATACCCGTGCCGTAGATGCAGCGAGACTCCTTGACATACCTTTTATGTGCCTTCATACCCCGGCCGACAATATGGTAGCTTCCTATCTGCAGGGAGTCTTTGATGGGAAAAAGCCTTACAGGATTGAGGATGTAGTTGACCTCCTGCTGGAGGTGCCTGAATACAGGCAAGCCAAAAAGATTGGCGCCGGACCAAAGATACTCATTGGCTCGGAAAAGAGAAAGGCCGGAAAAGTCTTTGTTGATATGACAGGCGGCACCGAGGGTTCGAAGAAGATATTCAGCAGTTTAACCGCAGGTGGCGTCAGTACGATAGTGGCCATGCATCTGAGTGAGGATCACCGGAAAGAGGCCGAGAAAAACCACCTCAACGTTGTTATTGCCGGACACATTGCAAGTGACAATGTCGGTGTTAACCTCCTCCTTGACAAGATACTTGACGATACGATCGAGGTGATCGAATCTTCCGGTTTCAGCCGCGTCAGGAGATGATGCCGGAGGTTCTTGGTTTTAATTTTGTTTATTTACCGTTTTTTATATTTTAAAAAAACCTTCTATGGATTTAAGCAATGTTGTTGATGAGATCAAGACTCGCCTTGATATCGTAGACCTGCTTTCCGGGTATATTGATCTGAAGAGGACAGGGCAGAATTTTAAGGCCCTCTGTCCGTTTCATACTGAAAAGACGCCCTCTTTTGTTGTAAGTCCTGATAAACAGATATTTCATTGTTTTGGTTGCAATGCCGGTGGAGATGTTGTTACATTTATCATGAAGTATGAAAACCTCTCCTTTCCCGAAGCGGTCAGGGCGCTTGCCGAGAGGGCCGGTATCAGGATTGAGCAGGAATCCGTAAGGCCATCTGCAACCACGACATTGAGGAAAAGACTTGTAGAGATGCACAAGGATGCCTGTGCCTTTTATGAGACTGAGCTGGGCAGGAATGCACAGGCAAGGGATTATCTCAAGAAAAGGGGGCTTTCGGATGAGACAATCGGTGTGTTTGCAATAGGGTTTGCCCCCGGCGGGAACCTGCTCCTGAAATTCCTGAAGACAAAGGGATTTCAGGAGAGCGATATGCTTGCCTCAGGGCTGTGTAAGGATACAGAGCGGGGGAAAATGGATACCTTCAGAAACAGGGTTGTCTTTCCGATATCCAACGTTCGGGGAGAGGTGATTGCCTTTGGTGGACGTATCCTTGTCGACAATGCCCGTGCCCCCAAGTATCTGAATTCACCGGAGACCATCCTTTTCAAGAAATCTTCCGAGCTTTTTGGTCTTAACCTTGCGAAGACAGACATAAGAAAGCGGGGTTATGTAATCATGATGGAGGGGTATCTGGATGTTATAACTGCCCATCAGCACGGAATAAAGAATTCCGTGGCCCCCCTTGGAACTGCACTTACAGAGGCTCAGGCAAAAAAACTGAAGGCACTGACAAAGAAAATACTGCTTGTCTTTGATTCTGATGATGCAGGGATTAAGGCCTCGGTGAGGGCACTTCCCCTGCTGTATGAGGATGGTTTTGTTGCAAAGGTATTATTGCTGCCGTCAGGAGACGATCCTGATACATTTTTGAGGAAAAAGGGACGGGATGCCTTTCAGCAGAAATTCAGGGATGTTATGGGTCTTGTTGACTTTTACCTCTCTCTCTCCGGGGAAAGGGTTGACATTGTCAGGGATCTGATACTTATAATTTCCAGGGTGACGGACGGCATAATAAGGAGCGATTTAATCAGGGAGGTATCTGAGAAAACAGGTCTTTCAGAGCAGTTTTTGAGGGAGGAGCTGAATCTCCTGAGGAAGAAACCCGGTCTGTCCCGTAGTGATAGAAAGAATGCCGAGCCAATGTCTGCTGAAAGGTTTCTCCTGGGTGTATACCTTTCTTATCCGGAGCATGTCCACTTGATAAGAGAGAGTATCACACCGGCTGAGATTGAAGATAAGAGTGTGAGGGCCATATTCGAGAAACTTTATTTTTCATCTGTCTCAAAGCTTGAGGAAATTACGGCAAAACTCAACGAGCATGACCTGGCCATTGTTACAGGGGCAACCATGGGACTCAACATCGACGGTGAGGAGGTTGAAAAGAATATCAGGGATTGCATAAGGACCATCAGGTACAAGAAACTTAAGAGAAGACTCAGAGACCTGGAGATGGAGATCAGGATTGCTGAAAACAGGGGTGAGGGACACCTTATTAATAACCTGCAGGATCAGATGAATCTCCTGATCAAGGAGGGGGGAGCGGATGAAGGAGTATTTTGATTTCTACGAAGATTCCATCTATGATTCAGATGGTTCAGGTCTGAGGCCTGAAGAGAAGGAACTGTATGAAGAGGAGGAGGCAGGGCAGGGTGTCAAGGAGGAGCATGACCCGTTAAGGTCTTATATGAAAGAGATGGGGGCTGTCCCTCTTCTGACCAGGGAGGGAGAAGTAGAGATTGCAAAAGAGGTGGAAAGACGCAGGCAACAGTTGACCCTGGCTACATTTTCTGTTCCTCTAATCCTGAAAAAATTAATAATCCTTGGTGAGTTGATAGAACGGGGAGAAGCGCCCATGAGGGAGATAATACAGACAGAAGGTGATGAGAGTGAAGAAGACCTGTTGGTCAGGAAAAGGGAGTTTTTTAAACATACCGAGAAGATAAGGGAACTTTTCAACAAAAGGATGCAGCTCCTTGGAGAACTGAGCAGGGAAGGTCTCAGAAAAAAGCAGGGGTCGGAAAAGATTATCCGTGAGTTGAAAAACAACAGGAAAGACGTTTATGAGGAGATCAAAAACCTGAATCTGAAGGATTGTGCTGTGAATACCTTTGCAGATGAACTAAAGAGATTAAGTGCCCTGCTAATTCAGAATCATAGGGAACTCATGCTGATAAAGAGGAGACTCAGAAAGAGGAATATCGGGATTCCGCCGGAAGAAGATATCTCCAAGTATCCTGAAAAGGTGCAGGATATATTGAGAGAGTATTTCCTGAAACAAGAGGAGATTGCCGCGATGGAGAAAGATGTCGGGATGGAAGGTGCGCAACTCAGGCATGTACTCAGGGCAATCCAGAAGGCTGACAAGACCATACACGAGGTCAAATCCAGACTTGTAGAGGCTAACCTCAGGCTTGTCATAAGCATTGCAAAGAGATATATAGGCAAGGGGCTTAGCTTCTCGGATCTCATACAGGAAGGTAATATAGGATTGATGAGGGCGGTTGACAAGTTTGAATACAGGCGGGGGTATAAGTTCAGTACTTATGCCACGTGGTGGATCAGACAGGCTATAACAAGGGCTATTGCCGACCAATCCCGTACAATAAGAATACCTGTTCATATGATAGAGACCATAAACAAGGTTACAAGGAGTTCGAGGGAACTTGTCCAGGAATTCGGCAGAGAGCCTTCTGAGGAAGAGATTGCAAAAAGAATTGACATGCCGGAGGCGAGGATAAAGGAGATACTCAAGATTGCCAAGGAGCCGATATCCCTTGAATCCCCGGTTGGTGATGATGAGGAAGGCCAGCTCAGGGATTTCATTGAGGATACCCTGATGTCATCCCCCCTTGATGAAGCCATTCATGGAGACCTGAGAAGGAACATAGAGAAGGTGCTGATGAGTCTAAACCCGAAAGAGGCCGAGGTTATAAGGAAGCGCTACGGCCTTGACGGGTCTAACTTTCCTCATACCCTTGAGCAGGTCGGCAAGGCCATGGAGGTAACCCGCGAAAGGGTGAGACAGATTGAGGTTAAGGCCATAAGGAAGTTAAAACACCCCTCAAGGAGCAGGTGGCTTAAGTCTTTTATGGAAAGAACTTGACCTCAGCGATAAAAGAAATCTATAATAAAGGCCGTCTTCAGGGCCCATAGCTCAGCTGGAAGAGCCACCGGCTCATAACCGGTTGGTCCCAGGTTCGAGTCCTGGTGGGCCCACCATTTTACTGATAAACATTGGAGAGATAGAGGACCGGTAACCCTGAGAAACATTGCTGCAGTCAGCCCGGTGCTCCATCTTTCCAGGTTTTTTTGATTATGTTCAAAATAACAGTCGATGGACTCTTGAAAAGTCCATAAAATTAACGAATGTCGGATTGGAGAGAATGAAAGAGGAACTCAAGCTTCTTGTTGCCCTTCAGGAGATAGATTCTATTATCCTCCGGAAGAGACTTGAACTAAAAAAGGCGCCTGAAGAGATCAAACGTTACCAGGGACCTTTAAGCGAGTCTGAAAAGGCGTATAAGGGGGAAAAAGAAAAGTACGAAGCTGTTGAAAAGAAGAAAAAACAGAAAGAGCTCGATGTAAAGGAGGTTGACGACAGGATTGAGAAGCTGAAATCGAGAATGTCGGATATAAAGACCAACAAGGAATATAAGGCCCGCCTGAAAGAGATCGAAGTTATCGAGAGGGAAAGATCAAGGCTGGAAGACGATATCCTCTACATGATGGAAGAGCTTGATGAGGTATCAGCGGGACTGAAAGAGGCTGAAAGGCGGATAGGGGATGAGAAGAAACGGCTTCAATCCTTACAGAAAGAACTGGATGTCAAGAGTGGTTTGATCGAAAAGGAACTTGCGGAGCTGAAGGAGCAAAGAGAAACTTTTGTCGGAAAGATTCCATCAGGTCTTTATAACAGATACATGGAAGTTTTACAGAAATCCAGCGGCCTGTCCGTGGTTGAGGCAAAGGATGATCGATGCCTTGGATGTTATATGAGTATTCCCCCCCAGATATACGTTGAGATAAAGACATCAGATGAGATTATGCAATGTCCTCAATGCGGCAGGTTCCTGTACCGTAAGGAGACCGCTGCTGGCGAAGCACAGGAACAAGTCAGCAAGAATTCAGATTGAAGACAAAGAAACCGATATGCAGAAAACAGCGAAGCCGATCCCCTGGCAAAGAAGGCTGTTCAAAGAGTCAACCGTTAATTACAATAAATGCAGGGCAGGTGAGATGGTTGCTCCGCAGGCCGGCGTATGCCTGAGATTGCGGAGAGGAAAGTCCGGGCTCCGAAGGGCAAGGACAGTGGCTAAGTGCCACCGTCCCGCATCCGCAAGGATTTATCCAGCCGGCTGCGGGATAGGGAAAGTGCCACAGAAAAGATACCGCCTGTGTGAAGGGGTCAGGTCTCAACATTCAACATAAGCAGGTTCTATCCGGGGAGCTTGAGAGTTATGTTGAATGTTGAGACCTGACCCCTCATCTCACGGTAAGGGTGAAAAGGTGGGGTAAGAGCCCACCGCTGCGGGGGTGACCTTGCAGGCATGGTAAACCCTGTCCGGAGCAAGGCCATGTAGGTTCCGCCTCGAGGGTGGCCCGCCCGATTGAGCGGAACGGGTAGGCTGCATGAGTCCGGGAGCAATCCCGGACCTCAGATGAATGACCATTACATACAGAACCCGGCTTATTGCCTGCTCTGCATTCAATATAAGAAGGTTTTATCCTGGGAGCTTGAGAGTTATGTTGAATGTTGAGACTTGACCCCTGACTTTAAAAATTATGAAAACTGTAAAGACAGCCGTCCTTCTTTTGCTGTTCCTTTCTTTGTCACTACCGCTTTTTTCTGAAGAAACCAGGGCGGGGCAGGTCATGGTAATAACTGTTCAGGGTGTCATAAATCCTGTCTCCTCTGAATATATAGAAAAAAGTATTGAGGAAGCGAATGGACAGGGGATGGAGGCCCTTGTGATTGAACTGGATACTCCGGGGGGCCTCGACACTTCCATGCGGTCAATTATAAAGGTTATAAACGGCAGTGAGGTGCCTGTGGTGGTTTATGTGGCCCCATCAGGGGCGAGGGCTGCCTCGGCAGGTGTCTTTATTACAATGGCTGCGCATATTGCGGCAATGGCCCCGGGCACCAATATAGGTGCTGCCCACCCTGTTGGAATCGGTGGCAAGATGGACAAGACCATGGTTGAGAAGGTAACAAATGACGCAGTGGCCTATATAAAATCCATTGCTGAAAGGCGCGGCAGGAATGTGCAATGGGCAGAAGATGCCGTAAGAAAGAGCGTTTCTATCACTGCCGGTGAGGCACTGAAACTCGGGGTGATAGACCTTGTGAGCAAGGATATTGGAGACCTCCTTGACAGGATTGACGGTATGAAGGTGAAAACCCCGGCAGGAGAGAGGGTGCTTCATACCAGAGGGGCTTCAGTTGTAAGGAAAGAGATGGGCCTGAGGCTGAAGATACTTGCCTTGATAAGCAATCCCAATATTGCTTATATATTAATGCTCCTCGGTTTCTATGGCCTCTTCTTTGAATTCACAAACCCGGGCTCGATATTTCCGGGGGTGGTGGGCGGAATATGCCTTATACTTGCCTTTTATGCCTTTCAGACCTTACCTGTCAATTATGCGGGGCTTCTTCTTATTGTCCTTGCCGTAATCCTCTTTATCCTGGAGATAAAGATAACATCCGGTGGAGTACTGACCATCGGTGGTATTATATCCATGATTATAGGCTCTATAATGCTGTTTGAAAGTCCGGACCCTTTTATTAAACTCTCCATATACCTTATTGTGCCGGCAGTACTAATAACGGCCTTCTTCTTCTCTGTAACCGTTGGTCTTGCGGTAAAGGCCTGGAAGAGAAAGCCCGTAACAGGGATTGAGGGTCTTGTGGGGCTTGAGGGAGTTGCCCATACGGATGTGTTTGAAGACGGTATGGTGCTTGTTCACGGAGAATACTGGAGGGCATACAGTGACGAACCGGTTAAAAAGGGAGAGAAAGTGATCGTTGAGTCTGTTTCGGGACTCAGAATAAAAGTCAGAAAGGAGGAGAGGAGATGATTTTTCCACCGCAGTTTTTGAGCCTTGTCTTTATTATCGTAGTTGTTCTTTACTTCCTTGCCAGCTCTATCAAGGTACTCAAGGAGTATGAGAGGGGGGTTGTCTTCAGGCTTGGACGTATTATTCCGGTGAAAGGGCCGGGACTTGTGATTATATGGCCGATAATCGATAAGCTTGTCAAGGTCAGTCTCAGGACAATAACAATGGATGTGCCATCGCAGGACGTTATAACAAAGGACAATGTTACGGTAAAGGTCAATGCCGTTGTATATTTCAGGGTGATGGACCCGATAAAGGCAGTGACCGCCATTGAAGACTACTATTTTGGTACGAGCCAGATGGCCCAGACAACACTCCGGAGCGTTCTCGGACAGAGTCAGCTTGATGAACTGCTCTCCAAGAGGGATGCCATCAATGCGGAACTACAGCGGATTATAGATTTTCAGACAGAACCGTGGGGTGTAAAGGTAACGGCTGTTGAGGTGAAGAATGTTGACCTTCCTGTTGAGATGCAGAGGGCTATTGCCAAACAGGCAGAGGCTGAAAGGGAGCGCAGGGCAAAGGTAATCCATGCAGAAGGTGAATTTCAGGCTGCCCAGAAACTTGCAGATGCTGCCAAGATTATCGCAACCGAACCTGCCACACTGCAGTTGAGATTTCTTCAGACGCTGACGGAGATATCTTCAGAGAAGAATTCAACAATTATCTTCCCTGTTCCTATTGACCTTATAAAGCCTTTTCTTGAAAAGAGGAACTCCTAACAAGAGATCAGGAGATGGCGGTGGGTTGTAGTAGTTGTGCTACCATTTTATTAATGCTGAGGCCCATGTCAATCCACCGCCAAAGGCCTCAAGGATGATATAATCACCCTCTCTGACCCGGCCTGACCTGACAGCCTCGTCAAGGGCTATGGGGATTGAGGCGGCAGAGGTGTTGCCATAGCGGTCAAGATTGATCATTACCTTCTCAAGCCCCAGCCCGAGCCTCTTTGCCGTGGCACTGATTATCCTGAGGTTTGCCTGATGGGGGATGAGCAGAGAGATGTCCTCGGGTTTTAATTTATGCTCTTTCAGGGTGCTCAGCACCAGTTTTTCCAAGGTCCTCACCGCTACCTTGAATGTCTCGTTTCCCCTCATCTTTATATAGTGGAGACCCTCTTTTACCGTCTTTTCTGTTGCAGGCATTCTTGATCCCCCGGCCGGTATGTGAAGAAGGTCCCACATTGAACCGTCGGCATTGAGCTTGACAGAGAGTATCCCCCTGTCTCCGTCTGTTGCCTCCAGCACTACAGCGCCTGCCCCGTCGCCAAGCAGCACGCAGGTGCTCCTGTCCGTCCAGTCGGTAATCCGTGAAAGTACCTCGGAACCTACTACAAGTACCCTCCTGTATATTCCAGCCCGAATGTAAGCATCTGCTGTTGAGAGGGCATATATAAAGCCGGAACAGGCGGCATTTACGTCAAAAGCCGCAGCCTTTTTTGCGCCTATCCTGTGCTGAAGTATACAGGCGGTGGAGGGCAGGAGCATATCACTGCTGACTGTGGCAACGACTATAAGGTCCAGCTTTCTTGCTTTCAGTCCCGCAGATTTGAGGGCCTCATTTGATGCCATCAGTGCGAGGTCTGAGGCAGCCTCTTCCTTTGCGGCAATCCGCCTTTCCCTGATGCCGGTCCTCTCCCTGATCCATTCGTCGGAGGTGTCCACCATTTTTTCAATGTCGAAGTTTGTTAGAACCTTTTTGGGAACATATAACCCGGTTCCGGTGATCCTGGCCTTTAACAATACAGAACTCCTTAATAGATTGTTTTATTTCCCCTGCATCGAGACGATATCCTGACCGGTCCCTATGCTGTGGCCCTGGCTACCGGACTGGAACTCTTGCCTTTTTTCTTGAGTTCAGAGGATATTATCTCATCCACCCTGAGCCGGGCGGATATGTTGGCTGTCTTCAGTGCATTTCTTATTGCCTTGGATGAAGACCGCCCATGACTTATTATGCATGTTCCCCTGATTCCGAGCAGAGGGGCGCCTCCATACTCGGCATAATCGGTCTTCTTTTTGAAGTTCTTGAGGGCCGGTTTCATAAACAGATAGGCAAGCCGGCCCGTGGCGATATCTGCAATCTCCTGTTTTAGCATCTTCATGATTGTCTCAGCCAGGCCTTCACTGACCTTAAGCACCACATTTCCGATAAAACCGTCGCATACAACAACATCGACATTGCCGCTGAAGATATCCTTGCCTTCTATATTGCCGACAAAGTGCAAACCTGTATTCTTTAAAAGCCTGAATGCCTCTTTGGTAAGTTCATTCCCCTTTGTGTCTTCCTCCCCAATGCTCAGCAGTGCAACTCTGGGTTTCTGTACTCCAAGGACATTTCTGCAGTACGCATTTCCCATTAAAGCAAACTGCAGCAGGTTTGATGCCTCGGAGTCCACGTTCGCTCCTGCGTCGATGAGAACAAAAGGCCCTTTAAGGGTTGGCATGGTGGTAGCTATGGCAGGCCTGTTAACTCCTTCAGCCGTACCCAGAAGTAACAGTGCAAAGGCCATTACTGCACCTGAGTGGCCTGCGCTTACAAAGGCATGTGCCTCCCCTTTCTTGACCATCTCTATGCCCCGCTTTATCGATGAATCCTTCTTTCGTCTGACAGCCACCGATATTGGTTCATCCATGGCTATCAACTGGGAGGCGTGTTTGACGGAAATTCTGTCCGGGGGATAACGTTTATGCCTCAGTTCTTCTGTAATCAGCTCTTCCCGGCCGATAAGAATAACCTCGATATCCTTGGTATCATTGACAGTTTCAACCGCTCCCTCCACTGTCACACGGGGCGCATAATCCCCTCCCATGGCATCAAGAACGATCTTCATATTTCAGTTTTTTCGATAACCTTTATGACTTTTCTGTCATTATACATGCCGCAACCTGTGCATACCCTGTGAGGCAGCTTGAGTTCACCGCATTCAGGGCATTTCATAAGGGAGAGAATCGTTCCCTTCCAGTTTGCCCTTCTCCTGTCTCTGCGACACCTTGAGTGTCTGGATTTAGGATTTGCCATGTTTTGTTGCTCCTTTCTATTTGGATAAAAGTTTTTTTAAACTCTTCAGTCTCGGGTCAACAGACTCATACCTGCATTCGCATCTCTGAAGATTCATGTCGGCTCCACATACAGGACAGAGTCCCTTGCATGTTTCATCACACAATGCCTTCATGGGTAAGTTAAGAATCAGTTGTTCTCTTATCACCTGAGTGATATCAAGCTCATCATTGCTGTAAAAACCTATGTTTATCTCATCCCTGGAGACTTCGTAAGTCTCTTCATTTGCCACCTCTGCTGCGGGGTGATATAACAGGTTGATATTGAGAGACAGCTCCTTCCGGAAGTTTACCAGGCATCTGCTGCACTGAAGTGCTACCCTGCCCTGAATGTTTCCCTCAATCCGGATTTCTTCTCCCCGCCTGTCTATCCGGAGATGAGCATTTACAGGACCTATGGATTCAAGTAGAGAGTTCCTGGAGAGCCTTTCTGAGAAATTCAGGTCTATCCCGTGTTCTTCTATCCCGGAAACAATTATTTTCATAGTTCTGTAGCCTCATTATCTCATGCTTTCATATCCCCGGTTCTTATTCGAATGTTATATACTACCATGTATAGGGGGAATAAAGAAATTTAAAAGATCAAAAGTATACTTTTTACTTGAAAATATTGTCAAGTAGTTGTAAATTATTACATGGGAATAGAGGGAATAGAAAAAAAATACTGTCTCTGCTGCGGAGAGAAGGTTCCCTGCAATATTGTGGTAAGAAACGAGAGAAGGGAACTTACCTGTACCTTTTGTGGCTTTATACTGGGTACGGATAGTCTCTGGGAAGATAGAAGGAGGGCAGCAGGTACATATGCACTTGTTGCAGAGGACTCAAAATTCACAAGGACCCTGCTGAAAGAATTAATATTGAAGAAGGTGTTAGCCAGTGAGGTTACGGCCGTCTCCAACGGCCTTGAACTCGTTTCAGAATATTCGAGGCTTCTGTCCGGTGATATCCGGGTCAGATTTATAATAATTGATCTTAATATGCCGGTGATGGATGGACTTACTGCTGCAAGGACCCTGAGGACACTTGAGGAAAAAAAGAAGAAAAAGAAGGTCCCGATACTCTTTTTCTCCGGAATCAAGGCGGATGAAGGTCTTAAGAGACAGATGGAACTTCTTGCCCCTGCCAATTATGTCAACAAGGGGGCAGACCCTGATACGAAGGTGCTTGTTCGCAGGGTGGAGGGACTCCTGAATTTTATATCCCGGCACTATCAGAGTGCCTGATAGAGGAAAATGCTGGAGTATCGGAGCGATGGGGAACTGGAGAAATGCAAATTCCAACACTTCCAAAACACTGTCATACTCCAAAACTCCATGTAGTTATGAATAATCCAAGGTTGCATCTCTATATTGAAGGGGTTGTTCAAGGTGTCTTTTACAGGGCGTTTGTACTGGAGCTTGCCCTGAAGTCAGGCCTCAGGGGATGGGTAAAGAACCTGCCTGACGGAAGAGTGGAGGCGGTTTTTGAGGGGAAGGAGGAGGATGTTGAGAAGGCCATGGCCGAGTGTTATAAGGGGCCTCCCGGCGCTTACGTCACCAATATAGACGTTGCAAGGGAGTCTTGCAAGGGTGAGTTAAGGGATTTTGAGATAAGGTACTGAAGATTAAATGAGCGGATTGTTGACGGAGCTAAAAGAGAGGGTACTTAACGGGGGAGATATCTCGGGGGAAGAGGCATCTTTTCTTGCAGATGATACCGCTGTGCCCCTGCATTCTTTATTTGAGGCCGCCACCTCTGTCAGGGAGCGTTTCAGGGGCAACAGAGTTGACCTCTGCTCAATTGTGAATGCAAAGTCCGGCAACTGTACAGAGGACTGTGCTTATTGTGCTCAATCCACCAGACACAGGACAAATATAAGCGTCTATCCCTGGATGGGGCAGGGCGAAATCTTTCGCAGGGCGAAAGAGGCAAGGCTTTCCGGTGCAAAGAGGTTCTGTATCGTTACGAGCGGAAAGAGGGTTTCAGGAGAAGAAATAGAGGTTATAGCCTCTGCAGTTGGCGAGATCCGGCAGATTGGTCTCCTGCCCTGTGCCACACTCGGTCTTCTTGATGAAGATGAACTCAGGATACTGAAAGACGCAGGTCTTGAACGCTTTCATCACAACCTTGAGACCTCTGAAGAGTTTTTTCAGAAGGTCTGTACCACCCATACCTACAGTGACAAGATAAAGACGATCATGGCTGTGAAGAATGCCGGCCTTTCCCTCTGTTCAGGAGGGATTTTTGGTCTTGGTGAATCCTGGGACGACAGGATCAGTATGGCCTTTACATTGAAGAATCTGAATGTGGATTCCGTCCCCATAAATTTTCTGATGCCGGTGAAGGGGACACCGATGGGGCATCTTCCCCCACTTCATCCATTAGAGGCACTGAGGATTATAAGTGTCTACAGGTTTATACTTCCCGGAAAAGAGATAAGGCTTTGTGGCGGGCGGGTGCAGACACTGGGAGAATTGAATTCAATGGTTTTCCTTGCAGGTGCCGACGCTCTCCTGACAGGTAATTACCTTACACTGAAAGGCCGCTGTACAGAAGATGATATAAGACTGATCGAGATGCTGGGCCTGAGATACGATTAGTTTATGTACTGGAATATAAGGATGAGGGCATCTGAGGGTGAGGTGCTGCATATCTCAGGGGCCGAGGGCCTGTACCCGGTGGACGAGCTGCAGGACACGGTAGCGGCTTATCTGCAAAGGGCACTGCATCATGACAGGGGTAAGCCTGACAGGATTGTGGTTACTGTTGAGAGGCTTGAAGAGGAACCGCAGTTCATAAAGATGCAGCCGGTTTATACAGTCAATACCGGAGATTACAGTGAGGCATGGAGATTTGTTAAAGAGGGGCTGATCTGTCTTGATGTCTCCGGGGAGGCTTTTAATACTGCCAGGGCTATAATAGAGTCCACGGATGTCATGAGGGGGGCGGCAATTGTAAGGGCAGTCAGTGGTGTCAGGGCAGAGCCTGACAGGGTAAGGGGAGTGAGGGCCACAAGGCTCGGCATTATGCCGGAATTATTGCCGGAATTATATGAATCTCTGGGTAAATTAGATGCAGACGGGACTGTTGTGAGTGAGGCCGTTGTGCTTGCTTCAAAGGTGGCGTCCTGTCCTCATATTGTTGCAGAGCTGTGTGTGTCTGATGACCCCTTTTACACAACCGGTTATCTCTCCTCAAAAAATACCGGTTACGTGAGGGTGCCTCACATAAAAGAGAAGGGTAGGATGAATGGCGGCAGGGT
This sequence comes from bacterium, assembly GCA_036244995.1. Classification (GTDB taxonomy): domain Bacteria; phylum Nitrospirota; class Thermodesulfovibrionia; order Thermodesulfovibrionales; family JdFR-85; genus BMS3Bbin07. The sequence goes on from BTTF01000003.1 coordinate 25,172, forward strand.
TTTTTTCGTTACTGAAGAGTGCACTGTGGGGGATGTTGTCAGGTATCTCGAGGAGACACCCGTTATGGTTACCAGGTTATCGGATATTCATGATATAATTAACCCTGATGAGTTCATCTGCAGTATTAATCGTTAATCCGGCCTCGGGTTCTTTCTCTGAAAAGAGACTCCTGCTATCAATAGAGGTGCTGAAGAAGAGCTTCAGTGACGTCTCCATCTTTTATACAGGCAAGAGGGGTGATGCCGAGCAGATTGCCGAAGATGCTGTAAAGAAATCCCCCGGGATGATACTGGCCATAGGGGGGGATGGTACGTTTAACGAGGTGGTCAACGGGACGGCCTATACAGATGTGCCTGTTGCCTTTATCCCTGCGGGTACCACAAACGTCCTTGCCCGGGAGCTGGATTTTCCGGCTGACATTTATAGGGCCACACTGAAGGCCCTTAACGGGAAGACGGAGTATGTTCATCTCGGCAGGATAAATGATAAATACTTTGTTCTTATGGCAGGCATCGGTTTTGACGGCGAGGCCGTTTACAGGGTGAACCAGAGGTTGAAGCGCCTGTCAGGTAAAGGGGCATACCTGATAAGCGGTCTCAAGTGTTTTATGAGATATCACCCTGACTTGCTCAGGATAGTCGTTGATGACAGGGAATACGAGGGATATGGGGTTATTGTCTGTAATGCCGGATATTATGCCGGAAGTTTCAGGGTCTGCCCTGATGCGGGCCTGAGAGCACCGCACCTGTATGTTTCTATTATGCATGGGGGTAAAAGGAGTGACCTGCTCAGGGATGTCTTTGAAGTTATAAGTGGTGGGCGTATGAGTTCAGAGGAGACAAGCTGCATAAAGGGGAACAGTATAGTTGTATCAGGGGATGCACACATTCAGATAGACGGCGATTATTTCGGCACGACACCTGCTGTAATAACATTTCATGAGCGGGCCCTCCGGCTGATAGTTTAGTAGTGTTTTTTCAGTTCCATGAGGACCTGCTTCCCGATATTCTTCAGTGTTTCAAAGACTCCCCTGCCGTGTGTGGCCACACACTCAAAGGCTGGAACCTTGTCAGTATTCAGGAGACTGTCCAGTTCCGCAACAGGAACAACATTGGGCAGGTCCCGTTTATTGTACTGTATTGTGAAGGGTAGCCTTTCGAGTTCATATCCCTGGTCAGCGAGGTTAATCCTGAGGTCCTCAAGGCTTTCTATATTGGCATCCGTTCTCTCAATCTGTGAATCTGCAACAAAGACAAGGCCGTCCACTCCCTTTAATATCAGTTTCCTGCTTGCCGCATAAAAGACCTGTCCGGGGACGGTATAAAGGTGGAACCTCACTTTGAAACCCCTCATATCACCGAGTGCAATGGGAAGGAAGTCAAAGAAGAGGGTCCGCTCGGTCTCTGTTGCAAGAGATATCAGTTTGCCCTTCTGCTGAGGGGAGGTTTTTTTATAAATGAATTGCAGATTTGTGGTTTTACCACACAAGCCCGGTCCATAATAGACTATCTTGCAGTTTATCTCTCTGGAGGAATAGTTTATAAAGGACACCTAATAACACCTACTTGAAAAGCTGGTCAATATCTTCATCCGTGATTTCGGCGAAGGGGGATAATTCCGCTCTTCCCCTGTTTTCTCCCAAGGCCTTTTTGTCCATCTCGTGCAATATCCTGGTTAATGCCCCTGTAGCTTTTTTGACCCTGAGCCTGACAATTCCCAGGGAAGACCGTTGATCAAAGAGAACTGCCAGGATTACCTTGTTTGCTACAATGGATATATGTATGTTATCCCTGTCACCTTCGTGAAAGAGGATAGAGAACTCCTTCTGGCCGAGGAGTTTTGCTATACCACCTGTGGCAGCTATATTGCCGGCAGTGAGAGAGGCAAGGGCAGTTGTATCAATGTTGTGGGTATCACCTGCTGAAGCGATTAGTTGACCGTTTTTGTCAACGAGAAAGACAAGCTTGGCATTGGCCAGTTGGTAGAGTCTCCTTAATTCCTCATCGACCCTCCGGAACTCTTCCTCATACATTACAAAGTCTGACATTGCTCTCCCGGACAGATCTTTTTAAGGCCATTTCAGTAATGGCTTTCATGAATCCTGTTGTTTTACATTAACAGAAAGGCCGATTATTTTCAACCCGTCTATTTCCCTTCTTCTGCAGTTCCTTCTTCTTCAGCCCGGCAGGCTGCCTCTCTCAGGAGTTTATCCCACTCATGATCGGTATTTTCCTGAGCCTGTTTCAGGAGGTCTTTACTGTCAGGTGCAAAGAGATGTTTGAACCTGCCCTGGGTCTTGAGGAAGTCAGTGACCGGTTTCTTTTCCTTTGGCTTGTAGTTTACAGTCAACCTGCCGTTTTCATATTCATAGAGCGGCCAGAAACAGGTGTCAGCGGCGATTCTGCAGAGTTCTATTGCATTGTTTGTAGGTGTCCTCCATCCGCGGTTGCACGGGGCGAGTATGTTTATGAAGGCCGGACCATCAACCTCAAGTGCCTTTCTGACCTTTGTCATAAGGTCGCGCCAGTGTGCGGGTGTGGTCTGTGCTACATAAGGAATGTCATGTGCAGCCATTATCTTGGCGAGATTCTTTCTTTTCTGGGGCTTGCCGTGGATTACCCTGCCTGCGGGGCATGTGGTTGTATTGGCACCAAAAGGGGTGGCGCTTGAGCGCTGTATTCCTGTATTCATATATGCACCATTGTCATAGCAGATATATACCATGTCATGTCCCCGTTCCATGGCGCCCGACAGGCTCTGAAGCCCGATATCGTATGTACCCCCGTCTCCGCCGAATGCAATAAATTTTATCTTGCGGTCGATCTTGCCCTTTTTCTTTAACGCCTTGTACATGGCCTCAACCCCTGAGATTGTGGCGGCCGCATTTTCGAAGGCGCTGTGTATCCATGGAATCTTCCACGCAGTGTAAGGATAGATGGTTGTTGAGACCTCAAGGCACCCTGTTGCATTTGCAGCTACGAGGGGGACATCGGCAGCAAGCAACACCTGCCTGATTGCTATGGGTGCACCACAGCCGGCACACATCCTGTGTCCTCCTGTCAGTAAATCCTCTTTTTTTGAAAGTTCCTTTAACCTCAATGGTGTTGACATCTTTAGCTCCTTTTTTAAATTGTCGATTTTTTAATACTCAATCGTCAACAGTCGATAGTCAATCGTTATTACTCCCTGACTCCGATATATTCTTTCAGGGCCCCTGTTTTACCGGTATTCAGGATTTCGGTCATCTCACTGATAACCGCTTCTGCATCTTCAGGCATGAAGTCCCTTCCGCCAAGGCCGTAAATCTTGTTGACCATCAGGGGGCTGGAGCCGGATGCCATCATGGCCGAGGCAATCTCCATGTACATCGGGCCAAAACCACCAAAGGAATCAGCCCTGTCAAATACACATATAACCTTTGCGTTACCCAATGCCTCTGCAATCTCTTCGTAAGGGAATGGCCTGAAAAGACGGGGTTTCAGCAGTCCCACTCTTATCCCCTTGTCCCTGCAGGCATCTACAACGTCCTTGGCAGTGCCGGCTGCGGAGTTGAGCAGAACAACGGCTATATCGGCATCCTCGAGCCTGTAGGGCTCAAAGAGGCCGTAACTCCTGCCCGATATCTTTTCAAACTCCCTGGCCACCTCAAGTGTGACCTTCTTTGCCTTGTTTATGGCCTCATGTTGAGCCCTTTTGAACTCTATATAAAAGTCTGGAAGCACAAGGGGGCCGTAGGTTACAGGCTTTTCAACATTGAGGAGCGGGTGTCTGGGTTCAAACTCCCCTATAAAATCCCTGATAACCTCGTCCGGCAGGAATTCCATGCTCTCAATAGAATGACTTATTATGAACCCGTCCATGCATACCATTGCAGGAAGCCTTATATCCTCATGCTCTGCAATCCTTACAGCCTGAAATATGTTGTCATATGCCTCCTGGGCATTTTCTGAATAAAGCTGAATCCATCCGCAGTCCCTTGAACCCATTCCGTCGGAGTGATCGCCGTGGATATTGATGGGGGCGGAGAGTGCCCTGTTTACGAGTGTCATTGCTATTGGAAGCCTCATGCCTGAGGCAATATGGAGCATTTCCCACATCAGGGCAAGTCCCTGTGAAGACGTGGCTGTCATTACCCTTCCACCTGCTGCTGAAGCGCCTATGCAGGCACTCATGGCACTGTGTTCACTCTCTACAGTGACAAGCTCCGTATCTACCACACCGTCTGACACAAAGGATGCAAACCTCTGCATAATCTCTGTTGAGGGCGTGATAGGATAGGCGGCACAGACGTCAGGGTTTATCTGTCTCATGGCCTCTGCCAGGGCCTGGTTTCCTGTAATTGCAAGTTTTTTACCCATATTAGTTGCCCTCCGCTACCATCACGATGGCCTTCTTTCCCTTTTTCCCGGGACATTCATGAGCACATACCCCACAGCCCTTGCAGTGCCCGTAATCAAACTCACCTCTCTTGCTGTCCTTTACCGTGACTGAAGAGTCAGGGCAGTATATCCAGCAAGAGAGACATTGAATACAGTTTTCCTCTATCCATTGAGGTCTGGAGGCACGCCATGAACCAGTGTTGTACTGTTCTGCATTACCTGCCTCAGGGATAATCGCCCCTATCTCCAGTTCTTTCCATCCCTTTAGTTTCATCCTTCTTTAACCTCCTCATAGCCTCTTCTGGTTGCCTCAAGATTGCCCGTGATAATCTTTTCAGAAAACTTACTGCCGAAACTTCCCTTTACATCATCAAGAAGTGTCTGAATATCCGTTATCCCCGATGCCTTTGTAAGGGCTCCGAGCACGCATGAATTCGGGAGGGGTCTTCCGATGGTCTCCATGGCGATTGTGCTTGCATCAATCGTAAAGAGCTTCTGGGTCTCTTTCAGCTTCAGTTTGTTCCTGATTTCTTCCGGTGACCTGTGTGTGTTGATCACGAATATGGCATCATCCGGTGTCCCTTCCGTGATATCAATGCTCTCAATGAGGGTTGCATCCATAACAACTACAATCTTCGGATGGCTAACCGGACAGTGAAGCCTCAGGGTTTTTGAACTTATACGGTTGTATGCCCTGAGGGGAGCACCTGCCCTTTCAGGTCCATACTCGGGAAATGCCTGTACATTCTTGCCGCCGCTCAGGCATGCGTCAGCCAATACCTTGGCAGCAGTTACAGTGCCCTGTCCACCCCTGCCGTGCCATCTGATCTCAATCGTTTCACTCATAAAGGATCCCTCCATTGATTCTATACTTGGTTTGGATTGGAAAATCGCTTGATAACAGTTAAGTGCCCTCTATTCTATTAGATTAACAGGTGTTATTTCAAGAAGATTAGCAGATTAACCGTTTCCTTGGCCTTTTTTTCTCTGATATTGTTATGATAATTTTTTATAATGTTGAGAGAGTTAAGAATAAAAAACTTTGCAATTGTGGATAAGCTCGGTCTCTCCTTTGAAGAAGGCCTGAATGTAATAACAGGAGAGACAGGGGCCGGTAAGTCCCTTGTTGTGGATGCCGTTGAGCTGGTACTTGGGGGCAGGGCGAGTTCAGAGTCCGTCAGGACCGGCGCAGATGAGGCCTGGATAGAGGCCTTTTTCGAGATAAAGAATAGCCTTCTGCTTGATTCTATCGGTATTGCCTGTGATGAGGGGGTAATCGTAAAACGGGTAGTTTCGAGGACCGGACGAAGCAGGGCCTATATTAATGATTCTCTTGTAACCATACAGACCCTTTCAGCCTTTGGCAAAGACCTTGTCGACCTGCATGGCCAGCATGAACACCAGAGTCTGCTCTCCCCGGCAGTCCAGAGGGGGCTTGTTGATTCCTTTGGCAGACTTGACGGCCCTGTAAAAGAGGTGGGCAAACTCCATGACAGTTACCGGACCATGCTCAGCACCATTACGGATATAAAGGAGAAGGCAAGGGAGCGGGCTCAGAGAATAGACCTCCTGAGGTATCAGATTGCCGAGATTGATGCCGCAGGACTTCAGGGGGGAGAAGATGTGGGGCTGCGTGAAGAGAAGGCAATTCTTTCCAACCTTACCCATCTGAGATATCTTGGGGAGTCAGCCTTTTCGGTTCTGAAAGATGAGGACGGCTCGGTTCTGGAAAAACTCGGCATGCTTCTTGGCAATATTGAAGAGCTCAGTCAGATAGATGCCTCTGCGGCAGAGGTGCTGAAGGTCTTAAGGGATGCAGATTCCCTGCTGCAGGATGCTGCCTCTTCCCTGCGCGAGATCAAGGAGAGGTATGATTGTGAGCCACAGAGGCTTGAAGATGTGGAATCAAGGCTGGCACTTATTGAAGACCTTCAGAGAAAGTATGGCGAGACAGTGGATAGTATCCTTGATTATAGAGAAAAGGCAGCAGCGGAACTTGAGGATTTAGAGGGACTTGAGGAGCGTGGTGCAGAGATTGAGGATGAGTTGGAAAAGATTCACTCGGCATTGATGGAAGAGGCCGGGTCCCTGAGCAGGGAGAGGAAAAAGACTGCCCGGAGGATAGAGGGCATGTTAAAGAAAGTACTCTCCGAGCTTGCTTTCAGCCACCCTGATTTCAGGATAGAGGTTGCAGAGATACCCATCACGGCAACAGGCATTGACAGGGTCGATTTTCTCTTCTCTGCCAATCCCGGTCAGCCGCCGCGCCCCCTCAGCAAGGTTGCCTCAGGCGGGGAACTATCAAGGCTGATGCTTGCACTGAAGAGCGTATTTGCAGATGTGGACAGGGTGCCGGTACTGGTCTTTGATGAGGTAGATGCAGGGGTGGGTGGGCAGACTGCCGAATCAGTCGGGGAGAGATTGAGGAGACTTTCAGAGAGACACCAGGTTATATGTATCACACACCTGCCGCAGATTGCATCAAGGGCAGACTTTCATCTGCTCGTAATCAAGGAGGAAGAAGGAGAGGGGGTTGCAGTGACGGTCAGGGGGCTTGACCGTGATGAGCGGGTAAGGGAGATTGCGAGGATGCTCAGTGGCTCTGTGAGCGGGCCGTCTCTAAGACATGCCGAGGAGTTACTGCGCAAAAAGCGGGATGAAGGGCGATGAAGGGCAGGGTGGAGATAGACAGGGAGCTCTGTAAGGGCTGTAATTACTGTGTTGTTACATGCCCGAAGGGGATAATAGAGATGGATTCCGGGTTCAACAAGGCCGGCTATTATCCTGTAAGGCTGACGGACCCTGACAGGTGTACCGGATGCGTGCTCTGTGCCGAGGTCTGTCCTGAATTGGCAATTATGGTCTGGCGGGAAAGTGTTGTGCAGGAGAAATTATAAAATCAGGAGAAAATATAAAATGTTTTGACAGGATTAACAGGATGAACAGGATAACGTAAAGCAACTAAAATAAAAAACATCCTGTTAATCCTGTATATCCTGTCTGATTTCTGTTTCTCTTCTTTTTCTGATAAACTCGTAAATGGTGATTGCAGCAGTTGAGGCTACATTGAGGCTCTCGGCACTCCCATATATGGGTATCCTGAGACTGCAGGCTGCCTCTTGTCTTATCTCGTTGCTTACCCCCTGCGTTTCATTTCCAAAGACCAGTGCGCCACTGCCCTCAAGGTCAAACTCAAATATTGTCCTGTCTGCCTCAGGTGCTGTAATCAGGATGGGAATCTTATGTCCCCTGCACCACTCAAGGAAATCCTCTCTTTCTGCCAGGACAATGTCCATGTTGAAGACACTCCCTGCGGAAGCCCTTATTACCTTGGGATTAAAGGGGTTGGCAGAGCCCTTGAGGGAGATGAAGGCCCTTATTCCTGCCCCGTCACAGACCCTGATGATTGTTCCTGTATTGCCGGGGTCCTGTATTGCGTCGGATACGACGAAGAGTTCGTCCTTTTCCGGGGAAAGGTCATGGATATCCCTTGCCTTTACCTTGCAGATTGCAATTATACCCTGGGGTGTTACGGTGTCGGATATTTGAGCCATCCGGTCTTTGTCTATAACGAATACCGGGATGGTGAGACCGGTAAGTTTTTCGAGTATGGAGTCGTATCCCGTCTCCTTCAGAACGTCCTCTGTGATGAGTGCCGACTTGATTGCGGCCCCGGCTTCAATGGCTATTGCAAGGGGTCTTGGCCCTTCAATCAGTACCTCACCGGAGAGGCTTTTGAGAGCGGGTGCATATTTTTCAGGCCTGCTCCTCAGTTTGAGAACCTTCTTTATTGCCGGGTTATGCAGGGACTGAAGGGTCTTTGTCTTTGTCTTCATCTTTAACCCTCCATTTGATGTATACGATTATTCCGGGCAGGGAACCCACTGTGTAGGCAAGAAACCATGCAAGGGATATCGACGTGGCTACCCCGGGTGAAATTCCTGTAAGCCCCAGGAGCATTACAAATGCCCCCTCCCTGATGCCGAGTCCTGATATGGATATAGGGAGGGTCGTGAGCGTGTTTATTATGGGTATGAAGAGGAAGTATTCTATCAGGGATGCATCAGCACCAATGCCGACAGACAAGATGTAGACAGAGACGATTCCAATAATCTGTATGATGATCGAGAGGGCAAAGGTCTTTAAGAGCACTACGGGGGAGTCCTTCAGTTTTCTGAAGTATTTATGGAAGCCTCTTATGGTGGAAAACCTTTTTCCGATCTTGAGGACAAAAATAAAGAAACTGATTGCTATAAAAATCAATGCTATTACAGGTACTGCCCATTCCACACCGGTACCCCGGATTTTATTTATTCCAAAGGGAATGGCTGTAAGTCCGAGAGTGATCATTGCCAGAAAGCCCATATACCTGTCGGCAAAGACCGTTGCGAGAGACAGAGACCCCCTGTCTGTGTCCTTGTAAAGATAGTAGGTTCTGACTGCATCTCCACCGACTATGCCGGGCAGGAAGCGGTTGAAAAAGGCCCCCATAAGGTAGAGCGAGAAGAGTCTGAAGGTGCTCAGGTTACCGAACTTCTTTCCAAGTGGTGTAAGCAGGACCTTCCACCTGATGGTTGATGTAAACAGGGACAGTAAATAAAGCAGCAGTGCGGCAATGAAGCTGAGGGGATTCATCTCCCTGAGAGTGAGATATACTTCCCGAATCCCGGCTTTCCTCAATACAAAATAGAGGATAACAGAGCTTATGGTCATCTTCACCAGGAGTGTTAATATCTTATTTCTTTTTTTGGCCAAGGATATCCTTGATTACGTAGATTGGTTTTCTCTGACTCTCGTGATAAACCCTTACGAGCATCTCACTTATAAGCCCCATGCCTATAAGCTGAATACCGACAATTATCAGGAGGATACTCAAAAGTAGAAGAGGTCTGCCTCCTATGGATTCTCCGAACAGGATTTTTCTGAATGTGAGATAAAGAGAAAGGGAAAAGCCGATAAAGCCGCAACCCAGTCCCAGGGGGCCAAAGAACTGTATGGGTTTTGTGGAGAAGCTCTGCAGGAATTTTACCGTTATAAGGTCGAGCATAACCTTGACTGTACGGGAGATACCGTATTTTGATTTGCCCCTGAGTCTCGGATGGTGAGTGGTCTCCACCTCTGCCACGCTCACTCCATACCAGCTTGCCACTGCAGGGATGAACCTGTGCATTTCTCCATATAGTCTCAGACTTTTAATAACCTCACGCCTGTAAGCCTTTAAAGAGCACCCGTAATCATGAAGCCTGACCCCTGTTACCCTGCTTATAATCCAGTTGGCAGCCATTGAGGGGAGTCTTCTGCTGAAATAGGGGTCTTTCCTATCCTTTCTCCATCCGCTCACAAGATCGAATTCATTGATAAGAGAAAGGAGTTTTGGTATATCTGCAGGATCATTCTGCAGGTCACCATCCATGGTTATGATAACGTCACCTTGTGCAAGGTCAAAGCCGGCAGCAAAGGCAGCGGTCTGGCCAAAGTTTCGCCTCAGGATCAATACCGTTACACGCCGGTCCGAGAGTGACAAGGCGTTCAGGAGCAACGGGGTTTTATCTGTGCTTCCATCATCCACATATATGAGTTCATAATCAACACCAAGGGATGGAAGCACGTCGGTAAGTCTCCTGTGGAGTTCTTCAATGTTCTCTTCTTCGTTATAGAGCGGGATTACTATAGATAGCTTTTTTAACCATGCCGGTTTGTTTGTAATATTTTTCTCCTCTTTCAGTTCACTAACAGAGTGTTGCAAGTTGATTTCCTTTTTTCCTCCAGGGATTGTGCGGGAATTCCTGGAAATAATCTTTTTCCGAGGTCTGTAGTTCAAATAAATTGCACTTAGTAAATTGCACTTAGTGCCCGAACGGGTCTAATATTTTACACATTTTACAGCAACTAAAACAAACTGTGAATATCTGCACTTTACTTAATCCGTGCTCTCTCCCGGGAAGGCAATAGTGAACAGAGGTTATAAATTGTGGAGTTGGCTTCTCAATTGGAGTGTCATTTCTTGTCACTCCAGGCCGTTCACCCGGATGTCCGGGGGTTGAAGAACTTAATGGATGCAATGTGTTAGCAGATATTCTTGTTGTATTGACTTTTAAGCCTTTTGTAGCAGGATTACATTATTTTTAGTTAATGTTTTCGGGGTTTGCAACAGGTTCCGGGAAGCTCTCTTATAACAATGCCTGAAGAGCGGGCACGATACTTGCTTGATTTTTATGTTATATTAAGATATAAGATAAGTGTAAAGTATGCAGGAAGAGGAAACCTGTTTAATCAAAATCATGTAAAATAAAAAACGAACTGCACGACGGATGCAGGCTTGGTGGGTATCTATTTATGGAAAACATGCAATCAATTGTAAAAATTTTAATATTTATGGCAGCAGCCGTGGGTGTTGTTAGTGTGATCATGTATATAGTCGGACTGTTCAGGGAACCTGAACCTGAACCGGAAGAGAAGAAGGATATAAGCACACTCAGGGAGATATCCCTGAGGGACCAGAATATCCGGACGCTTCAGTCCGAGGTACAACGTTTGAATGAGCTTAACAGCAGCTATCTGGTTTTTATGCTGAACATCCCCACGGCGGTCATGCACCTGAACACCACCCTCGATTTCGACAAAATCACTGCCACGATTATTCGACTGGTAAGGGATATCATTGCCACAGATACGGTCGAGCTCTATATCTTTGACAAAGAGGATGAGCTCTTAAAGAGGGTATCCCCGGATGGCGAGGTAGAGGACCATGTTGCGTATGCCCTGGGGGAGGGATTGATTGGCCGGGCCGGACAACATCGAATGCTCAGGATTAAAGGCCGGGGGGATGAAGGATATAACAGGAAAAAGGGTTCCGAGCATGTGGAGACACCGCTCTATATGGCTGCGCCGATTCATTTCAGCAATCGCCTGCTTGGTGTCATAGGTGCCGGGGAGGTCAAACCCCCCAGTGGTAACGAGGGGAGCCTGCTGAAGATGATTGCAGACATTGCAAGTGTGGCGTTGTTCAATCAGAAGTTTCTGAGCGGTGCAAAGAAAGAGGCGGAAGTCGATCCGCTAACCGGACTCTATAACCGCCGTTACTTCTTCCATATGGTCCAGAAGTTTGTGGAGAAAGCTATTCTGGAGGATATTGCAATCTCGATTTTCCTTTTTGATATTGATAATTTCAAACACTATAATGATACCAATGGCCATGCCGAGGGAGATCAGCTTTTGAAAGAGCTTAGTGATCTGGTGAGTAAATTTACACGGAAGACATCAGTTGTTGCACGCTATGGGGGAGAGGAATTTATTGTCATGCTGCCCGAGATTTCAAAGGAGGAGGCATTTGTTTATGCCGAAAGGGTTCGGGAATTAATCGCCGCTCATCCTTTTGCCAACAGGGAAAAACAACCCCTGGGTCTTGTTTCGATCAGCGGTGGTGTAGCAAGTTTTCCCGCTGACGGCAGATCAATCCATGAGGTGATTCAGTTGGCGGATGCGGCCCTTTATCAGGCGAAAAGGGAAGGGAGAAACCGTGTACTTATGCACAAACCATTTCTGTTTTCAGATGAAATATCGGATTAGTGCCTGTCGGATTGGACCTCGTTTGTTGCCACATTTTTGACGTACATTAATGAATACGGCTGGAAGGCTGAAGGCTGTATCTGATAATCTCTTCAACCATTGCGTCCACCGTAGCGGTTTTCGGCATAATATCCACTTTCAGTCCCGCCTTCTCAATAGCCCTTGCAGTAACAGGACCTATTGCAGCAATCATGACATTTTTCAGCAGACTTCCTGCCTCATCACCCAGCATTTCGCGGAAATTGGTAAAAGTGGCTTTGGAAGTGAAGGTTGCCATGGTAATCTTTCCTTCCCTGAGGAACCGTTTCATCCTCTTGCCTTGACTTCCGGGTTTAATTGCCCTGTAAGTGACCGGAACGTCTATCTCTCCACCGGACTCTCTTACTTTTTCGGGAAAGACTTTCCTTGCCGCCGCTGCACGCGGCAGCAGTATTTTTAAACCCCTGAAAGCATCGGGGCCGCCAAATGCCTTGATAAGTCCCTCTGCCCTGAATTTGTCCGGGATAAGGTCAACCCTGAGTCCGTACTTTCCGACCTCATCTGCTGTTTTTGTACCAATAGCGCATATTTTGATCCCAAAGAGGTCTCTCACATCCCTGTTGAGGTCAAAAAACCTCCGGAAAAAGAATCTCACACCAATTGCACTTGTGAAGACAAGCCATTTATAGGCTCTGACTTTACTGATTGCAGCATCAAGCTCTTCCCATGACTCCGGTGGTACCACCTTGATGGTGGGGAATACCGTTACCTCAGCCCCAAGCCTTTCAAGTGGTTCAAACCCCTCTGAATGCTCCCGTGTAACCAGTATTCTCTGACCAAAAAGCGGTTTCTTTTCAAACCAGTTAAGTTTATCCCGCAGTTTCACAACATCTCCCACGACAACCACTGCCGGGGGCCTTATTTCGCTGCTCTTTATCGCAGCGGGTATGTCTCTGATGGTTGAGACAATGGTTCTCTGCTCAGACCTTGTCCCCCAGCGTATTACCGCCACAGGTGTGTTCGGGTCCTTGCCATTCTCAATAAGTCTCCCTGAGACGTCCTCTATATTCTTTACGGCCATAAGAAAGACGATCGTTCCGTTGCCCCCTGCAAGGGCAGCCCAGTCAATACTGCTTTCCTTTTTTGTTGATGCCTCATTGCCGGGGACTACAACAAAAGAGGAGGCATAATCCCTGTGTGTCAGGGGAATGCCGGCATAGGCAGGTGCGGCAATAGCTGAACTGATACCAGGGACAACCTCAAACTCTATCCCTTCCCCTGTAAGGACCTCGGCCTCTTCGCCTCCCCGGCCAAAGACAAAGGGGTCACCACCCTTCAGCCTGCATACATCCTTTCCTTCCAGCGCCTTGCGGACCAGGACGGAATTTATCTCATCCTGCGTCATATCATGGCGCCCACCCCGTTTTCCAGCATAGATAAGCTCAGCCCCACCCTTTATATAATCCAGTATCTGGACATTGAGATGGAAGTCGTAAACCACAACATCGGCCCTCTGCAGGCACTTCAGCCCCTTTATCGTCAATAATCCGATATCTCCCGGCCCGGCTCCAACGAGAGATACCTTACCTTTTGTTTCTTTCATTATTCACCTCAGTCAGATATAAACTCACACTCTTTTCGATTAACGTGCCAAGTCTCTCCCGTAAATACTATCAAGTATCTCCTTTGCACCCCTTGAGAGCAGGTCTTCAGCAAGCCTGATACCGATGGACTCTGCAATCTCCTGGTCACCTTCCATTTGTTCCCTTATAATCCTTTCACCGGAGACACTTCCCACAAGACCGTCCATTACAATTCTTCCGTTAATCAGCCTTGCATAGGCACCAACCGGTACCTGACAGCCCCCTTCAAGCCTTTTAAGAAAGGCCCTTTCAGCCCTGACGCAGACAGAGGTCTCCTCGTGATTTAATGGCATAATCAGGGTATTTATAAAATCATCCCCGGTCCTGCACTCAATTCCTACAGCCCCCTGTCCTATTGCCGGGAGGCTTATCCCGGGTGGAAGCACCTCCGTTATCCTTTCTTTCAAGCCGAGCCTCATAACGCCGGCAGCAGCAAGGATTACGGCATCAAACTGTCCCTCGTCAAGCTTTTTCAGCCGTGTATCAAGGTTGCCCCGCAGTTGCCCTATCCTTAAATCAGGCCTGATGTTAAGCAACTGGCATGACCGTCTGAGGCTGCTCGTTCCGATTACAGCTCCTCCGGGCAGGTCTTTAAATTTCTGAATTTTGAATCCCGAATCCTGAATTTGTGATATAAACGCATCCCTCGGGTCCTCTCTTTTACATATAACGGCAAGATGCAGACCGGCGGGAAACTCTGTCGGCACGTCCTTCATGCTATGAACAGCAATGTCTGCCTCATGCCTCAGGAGTGCCTCTTCTATCTCTTTCACAAAGAGCCCCTTGCCGCCTACCTTTGCAAGAGGGACATCCAGAATCTTGTCTCCCGTGGTCTTTATCCTGTTGAGTTCAACCCTCAGGTCAGGATAAAGTTTCTGCAGCTCCGACTTTACCCACTCAGCCTGCCAGAGTGCCAACCTGCTGCCCCTGGTGCCTATTATCACCTTTTTATTGCGAGCCATTATTTTCCCCTATGCCGTAAAGCCTTTTTATCATTGCAATCAGTACATCTCTGTCCTCGGAATCTTCCTTAAGTGCCACTGTGGGGGGATGAATGAGTTTATTGACCACTGCCGAGACAGTGTATTCAATTGCCTTTCTCTGTTTTTCGTCCACACCTTCAAGCCTGTTCATAAGCTTTTCAAGTTCTGCCTGCTTGATCTCCTCCGCCCTGTTACGGAGGGCCACTATAGTGGGAACTGAATCAAGGGATGTCTGCCATTTTAAGAATTTCTCAAGCTCCTCCTCAATGATCTCTTCAGCCCTCTCAGCCTCTTTTTCCCTTCCCATAATGTTTGAGTCAACAACTCCCTGAAGGTCATCCACATCATAGAGGTAGACGTTGTCAATATCATTTATCTCCGGATCAATATTGCGGGGAACGGATATGTCGATTATAAAGACGGCCCTGTTCTTCCTGCCCTTCATTATCATCTGCATATCCGATTTTTGGAGTATATACGAGGGCGCACCGGTCGAACAGATAATAATATCCGTATTGACGAGTTCCTTTATAAAGTCTTCGAACCTTACGGCCCTGCCGCAAAACTCCCTTGCAAGCTCTACTCCCCGTTCATGGGTCCTGTTTACAACAGATACATCCGTTACCCCGCTTTTGATAAGGTGTCTGACTGCCAGTTCCGCCATCTCCCCGGCCCCGAGGAGCATGAATCTCTTTTCACTGAGATCAGTAAATATCTTTTTTGTTAGCTCAACAGCGGCATAACTTATGGATACGGCATTTTCAGCAATCCTTGTTTCCGTCCTCACCCTCTTTGCAACAGATATGGCCTTCTTCAGAAGCCTGTTCAGCAGGATGCCTGTAGCCCCCTTTTTAAGGCCGAATTCAAAGGCGTCCTTCAATTGTCCCAATATCTGGGGCTCTCCGACAACCATTGAGTCAAGGCTTGAGGCGACCCTGAAGACGTGCCTTATTGCATCCCTGTCAGTGTAGAAGTACAGGGAGTTTTCAAGGGCTCCTGGCTCAATGGAATGAAATTCCGAGAGGAACGACTTTACGGAATCAATGGCCCTCTCAGGATTGCCGACATGGGCATATATCTCAACCCTGTTGCAGGTGGAGAGTATCATCGCCCCCTTCACCTCCGGTATCTGAAGAAACCTGCTCAGTCCCTCCTCCAGTCCGGGGCCGTTAAAGGCCAGTTTTTCCCGTACCTCTACCGGGGCTGTTTTATGATTAAGTCCGGTTACCAATACCCTCATCTTACAAAGCTGTGAACCCCCTTCAGTAACAGATTTACTCCAAAGAATGTAAACAGCACAATGGAGAACCCAAGAATTGAAAGTATTGCCGCCTTTTTGCCCCTCCAGCCCGCGGTCAGCCTTACATGCAGTACAAGGGCATAGATGAGCCAGGTAATCAGTGACCAGACCTCTTTGGGGTCCCATCTCCAGTAACTCCCCCAGGCGCTCTCTGCCCAGATGGCTCCGGTGATGATTGCAAGTGTCAGCAGGGGAAAACCGAGTGTTATGAGTTTGTAGCTCACCTCATCAAGTATCTGGAGGCTCGGTAACCTCTGAAAGAGGCTTCCCAGACGTTTTGTCTTGACAAAATGTTCCTGAACGAGATACATAACACCTATGCCTGCGGCCAGGGCAAATGCAGCATCTCCTAAAAATGCCAGTGCTGTGTGAATGCCGAGCCAGTAACTCTTGAGCATCGGGCTTACAGGTGTTATCTCACGTGGCAGTATGGACGATGACAGCATAAGTATAAATACAACCGGCATTATAAAAGAGCCAAGCAACCCTATTTTGTACCTGTATTCAACATAAAAAAAGAGGAGGACGATACACCATGAAAAGAAAGAAGATGCCTCGTGCATATTTGTAACCGGTATGTGGCCGGAGAGGAGACTCAGGACAATATTGATGGTGTGGAGGATAAAGCCGATGGCAGCAAGGACAAGCATTATTCTGGTCGTTGCCCTGCTTCCCCTGAAAAGCTCTACAACTCCAACAATTGTTGCTGCAAAGTAAAAAGTCAAGGCGAGTTCAAAGAGAATAACCATTAGAAACAACCAAGCTCACAGTCTGTAATCTTTATTCCAAGTTTATCTGCCAACTTACCTATTTCATGATAGGGAAGACCTGCTTGTTCTGCTATCTTTCTTGCCAGCTTGCAGGGAATTCTTTTATCTTTTGTATGTTTGAGGAGCTCTTCTCCCGGATTGCTTCCAGTCTTCACAGGAGGGTTTGTCTCAATGTTAGACCTCTCTTCATTAGTCACATTTACTGAAGTCTCTGCCGTATCCCTTTTTTCTGTCTTATTCATGATGATAGCTTTGAGTTTGTGAAAGCAAGCCCTTTCCTTGATGCCAAGATGGATAATCTCATTCCTGTATGGTTCAAACTGCTCACGGTTTGAGGGGTCTGATCCGGGAATTTCATCCTGATAGATTACTATATCGGTTTTTTTGAGAATCCTCAAAGCAGAGGGCTTTAACCTTCCGGTATCCTTTCCAAAGACAAATATTACTATATCAGGGGATAAAAACTCAATTGGAGCGTTGCCTTCAACCACTATCCCCTCGCAATGTGCGAGCATGTTAACGGCCATATCAATCGTCTCTTCAAGGCCGGCTTCAGGTGACTGAACCCAAAGCACATCCCCGGCCCCTGCACGACGGAAGCGGGAAGTATCCTTATCCTCCGGGGCCTCCGGATTTCGGGATACAGAGGTGTAAAAAGCGGTCTTTGTATACTTGATTGCACCCCATGAACCGCTGAGTAACTTCAGGAGGTTTTCGGCCACAGTGGTTTTCCCGCATCCACTATGTGCGCCACCAACAGATATAATGGTCTGACTATTCACTTGGAATATTTTAACCCATTCATCATATTTAAATCAGACCTAAAGTTTTACTCAATTAAGCCGATAAATAAGAATAGATTATGTTTGTAATAATTGGAATATTGGTCGTCCTGGGAGCTGTCGTTGGTGGCTACCTGATGGAACACGGCAACCTCAGTGTCCTGATTCAGCCGGCAGAGGTAGTCATCATATTCGGTGCTGCTATCGGCTCTCTTATCATAGCTGCCCCCCCCAAGGTCCTCTCAATGATACTGAAGAGCTTGGGAAAACTCTTCTCCTCGGGGGGAATGGGCAAGACCGGGTATATTGAACTCCTCGGCCTGCTCTATAATATATTTTCCAAAATCAGGAAGGAGGGGCTTATATCAATAGAGGCGGATATTGAGAATCCCGGGAAGAGCCCCCTGTTTTTAAAATACAAGGCTGTAATGTCCAACCATCATGCAGTAAGTTTCCTCTGCGATAACCTCAAGGTGATAATCTCCACAAATGTACCGCCTTATGAGCTGGACAACCTGATGGAGCTCGAGACAGACACACACCATGATGAGGCAATGATCCCGGCTCATAACATAGCAAGGGTTGCAGATGCCCTGCCCGGGCTCGGCATAGTGGCCGCTGTCCTCGGAGTGGTTCTTACAATGGGCAAGATTAGCGAACCTCCTGAGGTTCTTGGCGAGAGCATAGGCGCAGCGCTGGTGGGGACGTTTCTCGGGGTCCTGATGTGTTACGGCTTTGTCGGCCCTGTAGCTACCAATCTCGAGGCAAAGGTAAAGGAGGATGGTGTCAGCTTTCAGATTATAAGGATAGCCCTGGTATCTTTTGTTGGGGGCTCAGCCCCGCAGATGGCAGTAGAATTTGGCAGAAGGGCAATTCCTACGTCTGACAGACCCTCATTCAATGAACTTGAAGAGACGGTAAGGAAGAAATGACCTATGGGTAAAAGAGAGAAAAGCAGATGAAAGACTCAAAAATAATAATCAAAAAGGTAAAAAAGACCGGCGAAGGCGAACGTCATGGAGGAAGCTGGAAGGTGGCATATGCAGACTTTGTAACTGCGATGATGGCCTTTTTTCTCCTCCTTTGGTTAGTAACGATGGTCTCTCCGGAGAAACGTGCAAGGATTGCTACATATTTTAAGGAGTTCAGTATATTCGAGAAGTCAGGCACATCCTTTATGGATAAGTCCAGCGAGATGTTTAATGAGCCGGGCGAGACCTCTGATAAGGCATTCTCGGACAATTACGGGACCTTCGGAGACAATGGCATAACACCGGAGGCCCTACAGCAAGCCATAAAAGAGGCAGTTGAAACCCTGCTGGGCGATATAAAGGATCAGATACTTGTGAGGATTGTGAAAGAAGGAGTAAAAATAGAGATTATTGATAAAAACGGCAGTTCCATGTTCCCGTCCGGCAGCGCTGAACTTACCCCCAAGGCCGGAGAGATACTAAAGGTGCTTGCAGATAATATTAATAATATAAACAACAAGCTCTTCATAGAGGGACATACTGATTCATATTCTTATTCATCGAATAGTAATTATAGCAACTGGGAACTTTCTGCCGACAGGGCAAATGCTGCAAGACGGGACCTGGAAAGACTCGGGATAGCTCCGGCAAGGATAGTCCGTGTCGTTGGTTATGCAGATACAGCTCCGCTTTTTACGGATAGTCCGCGCGACCCGAGAAACAGGAGAATAAGCATCGTTATACTCTTTCCCGACAAAAAGAAAGCCGAAAAGAAATAGTTGGCTTCAATTCAGTATCCATGATTGAGAAGAGTATTCCCCTGGGCATATGGGGCCGGAGCGATGATCCATACACTGCTTCTGAAATTTGCAATGCCTGTTTATGCTGCAGAACTGAGGGTTTAATCCGTATCCGGCAAGTAACACAGTCTTTTAGGTTGAAGGTTTATTGACAACCGTGATTAGTTTTGCTTATACTGAACAACACGATTTAAAATATACCCGGTCTTTTTGGGGGGGGAGAAGTATGAAGAGACGTAAATTTTTGAAATCATTACTGGCTTTGCTTGGCTCAACAACTTTGATATCGTTTGCTTATCCCCTGGTCAGATTCATTTCCCCACCAGGTAAAAAGGTAGAAGTGAAACGATTGAGCCTTCAGAAAAATGAGATACCGGCCGGAGCAGCAAGGGAGATAGTCTTTAACGATACCCCTGCAATTATCATTAACAGACCGGGTAAAGGGTATATAGCCCTCTCAAGGGTATGTACTCACCTTGGGTGTCTTGTAGGGTATAATAAAGCGAAAGGCGAGCTCATTTGCCCCTGTCACGCAGGAATATTTAATTTAGATGGAAAAGTCCTTTCAGGCCCACCCCCGAAACCACTTGCAGAATTCCCACTGCGTGTTGAGGGAGAGACTATCTTGATAGGTTAAGGGAATAGATGCCGTACAGGGTACGGTAATGATTAAAAAAATGCTAAAGCGGAGTCTTTATGTGGCAAAGGATAAAGAAAGGTCTCGAAATAAGAATAGGTCTTGAGGACCTCAATACTAAATTAAGAAGTTATCGTATTCCGAGAAATACGAACATCTTTTACACCCTTGGGGGTGTTGCTCTTGTTGCATTTATAATTCAGGCTGTTTCAGGGTTTTTTCTCCTTGTTTACTATGTTCCGCACCCTGAGCATGCATTCAGAAGCGTTCAGTATATAATGACGGCGGCACCTTTTGGATGGCTATTCAGATTAATGCATGTGGTGGGAAGTAATCTGATGGTAGCAGTAATCTTTCTCCATATGTTTTCCGTGTTTTTTATGGGAAGCTATAAAAAACCAAGAGAGCTGACCTGGATTGTCGGCTGGTTAATGTTGTTTGTAACTCTCACATTTGCTTTCAGCGGATATCTTCTGCCCTGGAGTCAGTTGAGTTACTGGACCACAACCGTAATCACCGCCATACCTGCTGCTTTTCCGTATGTCGGTGATTATGTTGCCAATATACTAAGGGGTGGTGAATTTGTTTCCGGCATAACATTGAACAGATTCTTTGCCCTTCATGTAGCGTTTCTGCCCCCTATTCTTGTAGCACTTATGGTTATTCATGTTTTTTTAATAAGGCGCATAGGTCTCTCTTCCCCCCCATTTGATGTATCAGCTGAAGAAACAAAGCCCTGGACCGAATACAGGCACATAAGTTATCCTGACGGTAATTCATTTTACCCATACTTTGTACTGAAAGAACTGTATATGGTGGCGCTGTATCTTGTTGTAATGTTTTTCATAATTACTTTCATCCCAACGCTGTTTCTGCCCGAGACTTCCAATATTCCTGCTAATGCTCTGATGACGCCGGCTTATATAAAGCTTCAGTGGTACTTTCTGGCACCATATCAGATGCTGAAGCTTATTCCGAATAAATTCTTTGGGATAAGTATACAGATAGCCCTTATAGGCACATTCCTCTTATGGCCGTTTTTTGATACAGAAACAGAGAGAGACATACTAAAGAGACCCCTTCTGCTTGCCACTTTTATTGTATCGCTGGTTCTATGGGTCGTATTAACCATGTGGGGGAGGTCTTCATGAGATATATTCTTGCAATACTGCTGCTTTTAACTCTTATAACTGTTACTACAAGTGCTGATGCAGGATACAGGGATATTTTCGGAAAAGAGTTTCTTACCAAACCATGGGCGGGTGGACTTGTTGAGGAGAATGTATGCATTAAATGTCACACCTCGGATATTATAAAACCCGAGTTTCGTGATATCCCGCAGGAGTGGAAAAAGAGCTGGCATTACCAGAACAATGTTTCATGCCAAAACTGTCATGGTGGTGATCCTGAAGATGCCGAGATGGCAATGTCGCCTGAGAGGGGCTTTGTCGGCACGCCAAAATACAGTGATGTTCCTGACTTCTGTGGTAAATGTCATATCGGCATACTGAAAAACTATCTTGAAAGCGGACACGGAAAGGCCCTTAAGGCCTCAAAAACAGGCCCGAACTGTGTAACCTGTCACGGCTCTCACAATATTCAGAAGGCGAGTATAAAAATTATAAATGAGTCGCGGTGTTCAAAATGCCATTCCTACGAAAGGGCCAAGATTATGAAGCAGGCGCTTTTTCTCACAGAAAAAAAGATAAGAGATATAGATAATGACCTGAAGAGATTAAAGAGTGAGGGAGTTTTTACCGATGAGGAAGACAGGAGTCTCTTCCGTACCCATGTAGAATACCGTACCCTCTTTCATATCGTTAATGTTAACCTCGTTAAGAAGAGTACAGACAAGTTTGCAAGGAAATTGGGTCTCATTGAGGAAAAGATAGATAAAACCTTTAAAGAACTTGAATTCAGAAAGAACTTCTCTGCCTTTCTCCTGATGGTATTTGCCGGGTTGGCAATCGTCATATTTCTACTTTCAAGGACATATAAAGATTGATGAAGTCGTGAAAAGTCTGAAAATGCCCTTTTTACAAAACCGTCAGGATTTATAAAACTAAAATGTCTTCTTTCTGTTTCTTATCCTGAAGCTATCTCGAAGGCATCGTGAAGCTCAAAGACTTTTTTTCAGCCTCAAGATTACCTCTTAAAGTTGAAAAGCTCATAGAGCAGAGTAAAGACAAGACTTAAGGAGTCCCGTGCCT
>BTTF01000004.1:0-46732 GCA_036244995.1 bacterium
GCTGATAAAAGCGCCCATCAACCGTGTCTTGCCGACTCCCGTAGCAATGGCAAAGCAGAGGGAAGGGAAATCACGCTCGAATGCTTCTACAGTCGGGAACTCGGTCTGGATCGTTTCCAGCATCTGGACGGTGTCGCCGTTCTTCTCAAGGGAGATAATCTCGCACACACGGGCCAGAATCTCCAGCGAATCCCGTTGCGGGGGACGCAGGCTCAGGCGGTTGCTGATGGCGTTGACGTGGGAATGATGAGTCATTTCGTTCTCCGTTTTTTAATGGTCTTTACGCTTGTAACAAGTATTGCAGTCAGTTCATCGGCTTCCTTCATTAGATCGGAAAGTAATTCTGCTTTGACGATGCCGGAATCGGCAAGCAGTTCAAGCCAATACATGGTTTCTTCCAACTCCTGCAATGCTCCCTCAGTTTTGCTGATCATTTCGGCATCTGACCGGCTACGTTTACCTTCTCTCAGATGCGCACCCACGGACGTTCCCGAGCGTAAAACCTGCTTTCCAAGCACCTGTGCCTCTGTGGTTTTGGGCAACGCCGAATACAAGCGAACAATGCGCAAGGCGAATGCCCTTGTTCTCTCCAGCAAGTCCGATCTCTTCTCACTCATCATTCATCATTCCGCATTCATCATTTTTTATTGTGATTCTTAAATTCCTTGGCAGCTTCTTCCAGTTGTTTGATGGTTTCCGCTTCGCCGATAGACTCTTTATATGCACGCCGACAAACCTCAAACTGTGCGTATTCCGCTTTTGCGTGCTCTTCGGCAGCCAGCTTGCTTACCTTGCCCGCATTGGGAAGGACCTTGCGGTCATTGAAACGTAAAAACTCATCCAGTTTCTGCTCCCAATCTTTCATAAAGACCTGCTTGCGGCGCTTGGCCTGATCTTCAGCAAAATCCAGCCACATAACCACAATCCGGTTCAGCTTGTCTATTTCTTCTTCATTGAGGTAGTTCTTGGCTGTGGTGACATCGGTTTTGCGTACTTCTCCCTCCTTCCAACTGGTGAGGCCCATATTGGGGAACAGATGATTGGCACGTGATTGAATCAACTCGGCGGCGGTCATGCCGGTAGCAGCAAAATGAAGCTTGTTCTGAATGATGCTGAAGAACTTGGTGGTTTCGTTCCAAGAGGGAGCATAATCACCCGCCATGGCGAATATTTCTTTCACCCGTAAATACATCCTCCGCTCGCTGGCGCGGATGTCACGGATACGGGCCAGCATTTCATCGAAATAGTCGGGAACAGCGGAACCCTTGCCCAGCGGATTTTTCAGCCGTTCATCGTCCATGACAAAGCCCTTAATAATGTACTCTTTCAACTGCTGAGTGGCCCAGATCCGAAAGCGGGTGGCTATCAAGCTCTTGACCCGGTAGCCCACCGAAATAATCATGTCCAGATTGTAAAAATCCAGCTCACGCCGGACTTCCCGTTTCCCCTCCCGGCGAACCGACAAGAATTTCTTGTGAGTTGCCTCCGGGGTGAGTTCCCCTTCCTCAAAGACATTCCGAATATGCTGGCTGATATTCTGCTGGGTGGTTTGAAACAACTCAGCCATCAAAGGCTGTGTCAGCCAAACGGTTTCATCCTGTAGCCGCACATCAAGCCTCACTTGCCCGTTTTCGGTTTGATAGACGAGAATTTCACCTTTCGAGCTATCCATTTTGTGATTTTTGTACTTGCTCATTGGTCACCTTCCATGTCAAACAGCGCGGTCTGGTCCGCTTTACCTTTACCAAACTTCCGTCGAGGTTTTACAGGCATTTCCTCTTCATCATTCATCATTCCGCCTTCATCATTCCAAACCGGAAGGTTCTCAACCTCCAGGCTGTAGTCGTCATGGCCCCACTCGCATTTTTTCAAGACCGCCTTGGGGATTTTCTTGATGGTCAGGTTAGGGAAACGGTCGGGATTACAGCGAAAGGCAGAGCAGCAGATGAGCAGGCTGCGCTCCGGCCCGACCTCGTCGCTGAGGCGGACCAGCATATCCCTGCTCATGAACTGGGTGGTCACGTAGAGGAAATCCGTCTCCGTGCTCTTGCCGTGAATCCAGTAGACATCCTCGCTCGGTGCATACTCGAACCCCTCCAGCTTGCACATGGCCTCGGCCAGCATGGCGGCATTGAACTCGGAGTTGATGACCGCGTTGCCCCATTCGTCTTCCACTATCAGGGACGGGCCGAGACGGTAATAACGGAATCCGCCGCCGCCTTTCCAGTTGACGGCCTTGGTGATACCGCCGGAATCTTCGCCGTCGATGACTTTTTTCAGGCGGGGGATACAATGGGTGTGACAGTGTTCACCAAGTTCAATAGCGACCCAGCGGCGGCCCATTTTGTGCGCTACGGCAGCAGTCGTACCGGAACCAAGGAAGGAGTCGAGGACGATATCTCCGGGGTTGGTCGCCAGAACGAGTATGCGTTGGATTAATCTTTCTGGTTTGGGAGTAGTGAAAACATCATCACTGTTGAATTCTTTAACTTCCTTTTTTGCTTCTTGATTGTCGCCAACTTCACCCCTAACCCAAATCGTTTTTGAAACTAAGCCTTGTTTTACCTCTGACAAGAACCGCTTAATTGATGGGACATTGCTTCCGTCAGTCCCAAACCATATGCGATTGTCCTTGATCATTTCCTGTAATCGTTCCTTTGACATTCTCCAGCATGCACCTGCAGGAGGATTAACAACACGCCCTGATGGTGTACTAATTGGATAATCGTAAACAGCAGAATACGTCTTAACATCCAAGCCGCTGGATTTCCATGCCCCACGCGGGTCGCTATCAGGATTCTTGTATCTCTTATCCATCTCTATAGTTCTGGGAAGCAGGTTAGGTCGCCAGATATCTTTTTTCTTTGCATAGACAAGAATATGGTCATGGCTGTCGGACAACCATTTTGCGTCATTTTGAGGAGAATACTTTTTCTCCCAAATCACATTTGCAACAAAGTTCATTCGTCCGAATACCTCATCGCAAAGCACTTTAAGATAATGGCTCTCATCATCATCAATGGAAATCCAAATTGAGCCGTTATCTGACAGCAAACTACGTAATAGTTCCAGGCGATCACGCATTAAGGACAACCAAAGTGAATGTTCAATGCCGTCATCGTAATGCT
This sequence comes from bacterium, assembly GCA_036244995.1. GTDB lineage: Bacteria > Nitrospirota > Thermodesulfovibrionia > Thermodesulfovibrionales > JdFR-85 > BMS3Bbin07. The sequence goes on from BTTF01000004.1 coordinate 3,129, forward strand.
CGAAAGCATTGCCCGTATTATACGGCGGATCGATATAGATACACTTAACCTTCCCTGCAAACTCCTGTTCGAGCGCCTTGAGCGCCAACAGATTGTCGCCGAGAATCAGCCGATTGTCGAAAATATCGTTCTCGTTGACGCGATGTTCTGCGTGGTAAGACTTCTCCGGGTTCTCGATCAGGATTCTCGGCTCCAGCTTGGGCCGGTTCTCCTTCCCGATCCACGTCAGTTCCAAACGTGTATTCTTTTTTGCCATTGGTTTCCTCATCAAGAATCTTTAAACTCTACAAGCACTCTGTTAATCACATCTTTAGGGACCTTACCTCTGTATCGCCCGTTCAGGAGCTTGATAAATTTTTCGCAGAACCTCAGACATTCCGTTTTGTTAGTATGAATCCACGATTTGAATACTTTCTGATTACCGCCTCCCCAGTAATGGCTTTGCTCTTCGTACCACTTTTTCACCCACTCCTTGTCGTCGCCTTTCTCCAGGGAGTCACCTTCCTGTTTAGTTATGGCGAACTGCCTTGTATAGGTGGTTCCACATTTTTTCCAGAATGGGTCGGAGTCTCCCATCAAGAATAGATGGCGATAGACAAGAGTCTCGGGGCGTTTGCCCCCCGGCAAAGCCTGTAGATTCTTCGGCGGGTTGATCCACGTTTCTGCCATATCACCATCAGGAACAAAGATCATGCCCTTCAACTCCGGCAGAGACTTTGACATATCAGCCAAGTTTTTCAGCTGCCCCGCGCCCAGAGAGGCAGTATTTGCGCAAGAGACGTAGTTTCGAAGCTTTGAGCCACAAATCTGCTTGAACATAAACATTCCCTCATCATCCTCGAAGACCACCGATACTTTTTGCGGTTTTTTATTTGGTGGCGGAGTGGCCTCCACCTTCAAGAGGTCGCTGAGCTCCTGATAGGTCGAAAGTTTCTGACGAACTATAGCGCCATCATTATTGGCAAGATACAGAATTTCAATATCCTTCTTGAGCGAGGATTGATATGCCTTTTCAAGCAGACGCAAAGAATGTGATGTTGCAATGATCTGCAATTCAAGTTCATTCGACACGGCGCAGAGCAGTTCAAGAAGTTTATCCTGCGCGAAGGCGTGAAGCGTGGCGTCCAATTCGTCGATCAGAAGCATCCCTCCCTGGTACTGATCTCCAAGCTTTTCCTTGAGACCTCGAAAAGACAGGATCGCCGTCAGTAGTTGACTCAGGTTGTCTTGCCCGGCCGAGCAACTCTCGCCGTCATAGTTGCTACTATGAGTAGAGATGGACCTTCCTTTTTCGGAGGTATCCATGAACTTGGCGTTATTATCATGCTCATCCAGGCAGAGAATCTCGTTGTATTTCTTGACATACCAATTTCTGTTTTCATGCGAAAGAGCATCGTTAGAAAATGTGCATTTATTCGTCACGGCAAGAGGCCATAAGCGGTTCAACCCAAGATAGATCACAGGATGCGGAAAGTTGCCTTCACCAGACTCATGACTGGCTCCGGGACCGGTCACGAAACGCATCCCTATTACGCGCTCTTTGATCTTTCGATCCCGCGATTTCGTTAGTAAAGAATTGTTTGGCAAGTTGGACCCTATGTCTGCTGATAACAACAATTCGATTTCATACTGATACTTATTGCCGAAGTCAAATTCTGTTGACAAACGAAATACATCATCACAGTCATACATGAATGTTTTTCCAGTAAGGTCCTTAAGTTGATGAAGCTTAAGGCCGTGGTAGTTTTCCGTGTAACTGGATGCATCGGATTTACCTGCTGTACTACCACGCACCACGCCGAAGGAGAAAGGTTGTGCCAGCATCCCTAACAGAGTTGATTTGGATGTTCCATTCTGTCCGGCTATGAGTGTTACACGGTCACCAAACGGAATAGTGATGTTTTGGAATCGTCTGAATATGTCAATCTTGAGACAAACTACCTTTGTTCTGCCCATCGTCTTCTCCTGTTATTATCGCCTTGGAATTGTTCGAGATAATCTGGAAGGTTCAGTTTGCTGATAATCAATTCTTCGGCGTTCGTATTTCCTGTGATAGTATGCCTGATGCGATTTTGATACAGGCTGCAATCGCGGTCACGATACATGGCTATGATATTTTCGTGGTTGTCGTAGGAGAGTACCCAAGGGAAAGGACATTCCAGAATACTATTCCGAAGAGACTTATGGTCTTCGTGGCTGAAATGGTTCAAGTACAGTGCAGGCCCCTTCTGGTAGTATGGCGGGTCGAAGTATATCAGGCACTTTCTATTACGATGTTGCCGATATATAAGCTTCAGGAAGTTCACTCCGTCCAAGTTGAAAACTTCAAGTGAGTCTGCATACTTGGCGATGGCCTCTATCTTTGCAATGGACGTGGCTTTGTTAAACCTGGAGCTGATTTTGTAGACGCCATTCTGCTTCATGCCTCCAATGGGTCTGGCTTCCAAAATTCCTGCATGATTACAGCGGTTCAGATAAAATGTGGAGAAGCCAAGTGCAAGCATATCGCTTGTATTCTTGCTGTCGTAGATTGCCTTTTGTCGCCTCCATTCTGCCATGCTAACCCGAGTGCTTTGAATGAGCTTAACAAGCTCTGCAGGGCATTCTTTGACAGATTTCCAGAATGAGTAGATCGCAGCATCCAGGTCATTGAGAAACAGGGACTTGATGTGCCCTTTGAGAAGTAATGAGATTGCGGCCCCGGCTCCACCTGCAAAAACCTCGACGAAGGTGCACTTGTCGAGATTGTTCATCGAAACAATGTCGATGAATAAATTGGCGTACTTTGTCTTGCCACCTGGATATCGTAATGGTGTTAGGGTTGCAGGCATATTTTATTCCTATCGTATCGTCCAGTATACTGTGAACAGAGTTTCTTGTTTCACAGTATGCTTCAACTGCCTCTCTATGTTTTTAATCAGTTCCTCGCGCGGCTTGTTGATGGTTCTATTCATCATTCACTATCCCACTAATACCCGTCCCTTCTCCGTAAGCCGATACTTCTGCAAACGGCTGTTGGGTTTTTCGGGGATGGTGTATTCAATGTATCCGTCACTCAGCATTTGGCGTATTCTCTGATTGAGTTTTCCCGATATGCTTGTATGCCCCAGTGCCGTGGCGATCTCCGATTTTGAAAGCGGTCGGGTTGCCAATGTCGCAATGACCCGCCACTTGATTGACTCTGGCCCCAGATGGGCCTCATCATGGCCCCCGACTTCTCCGGTATCGGGCAAAACGGCCGGCAGTAATTACATTCGCGATTCTTAATCATCTTCAAGAGCTATGATTCCGCGAATCCCGTTTATGAAATTCCGAAAACTCCTTGAGCGTGTATTGTCCAGGGACAAATGTTTTCCGATAAGGCGGGATCCGCTGACTTTTTGATAACGATTCTCCGTGACTTTTTTCAGTTCAGTAGCAGGGTTAACGATTTTATCCGGGTTGCGGTATCGTACCTTTGCTTGAAGAGCGGTTAATCCGTCGATTTCCAGACCGGTCTCTACGGCGGGCAAGTCTCCGAAATACCAGCTTTCCAGTTCACGACATGCAATACGGATCAATACGTTTGGTTTGTTAGCCGCATCGCAAATGCTTTTAAGGTTTTTCTTGATATCATGGCAGTTGCCACTGTCCTGGTCTCGCAGGAGAACGAAGTGGGTATCGGGTGTTCTCCAGCCCTTCAACTTAATGGGCAATTGTTTCTCCAGGTCCTGCTTGCCTTCAAAAGCAACACACTGAATATTGATTGCCGGCGGCAACAGGCGCGGCAATAGCGACTCTATCATGACCTTTGCAGACATTTCTTCTGTAAAAACGACAAGCGTCCTCACAGAGGATCGACTCCTTCAAAAAAACCCTGCTTCCACAGGTAGCCCATCTTGTCGCCCTCCGCCATGAATGCTGCAATCTGTTCGTCGTCTTTCGCGCGTTTGACATGCGTCACCCCGCTTTCTTTGTCTTTAACCAGCCAGAAAACGCTGTCCAACTCGACGGCATTGAGAAAGTCGGGGGAATGGGTAGATATGAAGACCTGGCTTCCCTTGGACGCATAGGCGCTGAATTCTTCGGCCAGTTCATACAGCAGCTTAGGGTAAAGCTGATTTTCCGGTTCTTCCACGCAAAGCAGAGGATGAGGAGAGGGGTCGTAGAGAAGCACAAGGTAAGCAAACATCTTGATGGTACCGTCAGAAACATAACGGGCGAGAAACGGGTCTTTGAACGCGCCGTCCTGAAAGCGCAACAGGACTCTGCCTTCCTCCGAAGTCTTGGCCTCCACTTTTGAAATGCCGGGTACGCGCTCGGCCAGCTTCTTCAAGATCGTATTAAATGCCTCCCGCTTGTATTCGTAGAGGTATTGTGTGACCAAAGCAAGGTTCTCTCCTTCTCGAGACAAATGTTCAGCGTACCCTGCGTCGGGCAAGCTTCTGGCGGAGCTAATATGAAAATCGGAAACATGCCAGTTTTCTATCATCTGGCCAAGCGCCATAACCGCTGGATAGCGTTGAAATTGCGCCAGACCCTTGATCGCAAGAATATTCGGTTTCGCCAACGTCTGTTTTTCTCGTGAGAGTTTCGATTCGTCATCCACATCATCGAACTCGTTGGTAACGGCCTCGCCCGCGCCATTGTAAAAAGCTAAAAACTTCCATGGTTGACCATAACTGCCCCGGCGATAACGAAGTTCTTCCCGTTCAACAATGACTTGCCCGTTTTTCTCATTTATGGCGAGTGTATACGTTGCCAGCGGTATTTTCTTCGTCGTTTTCGTAGTCATACGAAACCGGAATTTCAGCTCAATCTCAATGCCACCATCCGCATCCCGCGTTCTGACTTCCTTAAAGCCACCGCGTTTGCTTAAGGCAATCTGTACATTGTCCGTCAGTGAATCACGAAGGAAGCCGAATACGTCAAACAAAGTCGATTTTCCAGCACCGTTGGCACCGACAACCACGCACATCCGCGGAATATTACGTATGGTGACATCTTTGAAAGCCTTGAAGTTTTTAAGGCGTATGCTTTCAATCTTAATGCTCATAGTTCATTTACTCCTGTCTTTTATTGGCAAAATGATACAATTTACGAAAAAGGCGTTATATTGCACGTGTATTTGAATCTGATTATACTACTTTCCTTCGAATACTAAACAGCGTCTGCACACTCCACCGCTGCTGTAACTGTTCTTTTTGAGTCCTCTATGGATTTTATTCATCATTCACTAATGCCTGCCCGGTGGAGCGTTTGTATTCGACACGCCCGGACTCACAGCCGAAAACCGGTTCTTTCAGTTCATGGACATTCATACGTTTCTATCCGTTTTCAGAGTCATCACCCATCCCGGACATCTCTCCCTTGTATGCGCAACTACCCCATAATGCACAAATTCTTCCGCACTCGCTTTCTGTTTGTGTAACACATTATACCTTAACTTGAGGGGTGTAAGGTATAAGACACGACACGTTACACTAACGGTTTTCCCATGCGTTTACGCCCTTTTGAGCTTCCTCCGGAACGGCATATTAAAATTAACAGCCAGGATGACGACCTTATAGTTAAGCTGCCCCTGCTTTTTAATAACTCGTTAACACTCGGGAGGTGTGGAACTGATAAAATATAACCATGACATTTTTGACCTGGATTAAGAACTTGTCGTCAGAAGGAAAACCCCAAAGGGTTAAGGAAAGGGCAATCCTTCTCGTGGAAGAACAGGTCAGGGCATGGCACATCGCATCGCGAAAGATGGGCTGGGGTATCAGAAAAGAAGAATTTCACGGGATTGGGATACCACCTTCATTGACCGACGATGATCTGGCTCAAGGGTTTAGCGGCGTCTCCCTGTTCTATGGCTTTGGAGATGACGGTTCTGGTCATGCAGATTCGGTGCTCTCCGGGAAGATGGCTTGGGATTATGCCTGTAAGCGCAAAAAAGGCAAGCTCTGGCAGGGTCTGGCAGAGTCCTTATGTTGGTTTTGTTATGGTATGGAGAGCATAAAGAACGAGATTATCAGCGCCGCAAAGAGGATTTTCCGAAGCTGGTTCCACAGATAAATATACAAATATGGCAGGCGGGATAAATGCTTTGGGTTAGAATGCCGCGATACATGAAGGAGAATGAATTAAGACTGAGGCCCCTAAGGATATTTGATGCTCCTTCCTTAAGTCAGTGGTTACGGAATACGGGTATCTTAAGGACAGAAGGGTTGAGCAAGCCGGCACGTTTATCGTGGTTTTTTCCTTGGTGGTGGATAAAAAAGAAATTTACCTGTTCTTTTTGTATGGAGATTGGCTCACGGCCTGTCGGATTTATCGGTTTGTACGACATGAAACCTGGCAAGTCAGCTGAAATAACACTGATGATATTTGAAAGCGCCTTAAGACGGCATGGTTATGGAACCATGGCGTTTAAACTTCTTGTGCAGAACCTGCAAAGACATGCTGTTGTGGAGGAGATATCGGCCAGGGTTGAATCAGACAATCATATAGCGCTATCATTCTGGAAGAGCCTCGGCTTCAAGGAGGTGAACAGTCTTGAAGGTATAACCAGGATGTCCCTGGATTTAAACGGGTGGTCAGGATAGAAGGGGTCCTGAAATTCACTTCTCCTCTTCCTCTATTTTCCGGGCCATCTTCCTAAAGCTTTTGATTCCTTTTACAAGTGTAAATATCCCCAGGGGGATCAGTATCCATCCAAGCGCCTGAATCACAACAGAACCAAAAAACTGAATAAAAGATACCCCGGCTACCAGGAGGGTTAACGCAGTCCGGATATATGAGAGGAACGTCCTTTCATTGGCAAGGATTGTTCTTTGAGCGGCGAGATGGTCTCGCATAAACAGATTTTCCTTACTGTTTTTGGAGTGTTGACTCTCTTGCATTTTTTATCACCCTCGAAGAAATTGTTTCTAAATATCATACAATATTAGGCTCCGCAGAATCCGCTAATCTGAAGTTGACCAACCCGGGCATAAAATTCAGCTATAATTTATAATATGGTTGCCTGAGTTTCAGGGTTATCTGTTCGTGCAAATGACAAAAGAAGAATATCCTGACGTATAAGGGGTTCTTCTGTATAAAAATCCAAGGAGGGATACAAGTGAAACCTGACTCGCCATTCTATCCTCATACCATGAAAGCGTTGAAGGAATCGGCATTGTTCGGCAATCTTGCTAAACCTGTCATTCAGGACATGCTGTTGTCATTCCGTATGGAGACCTGGCAAAAAGGGGCCACCATAATGGAGCCGGAGGAGACCGTCCGGAGGTTTTATGTATTAATATCCGGACGGGTGAAAGTTACACGAACCAATCCTGAGACCGGGAGGGAGTTCATCCTTTTCCTGTTGGGTTCAGGTGATGGGTTTGATGTGGTCTCACTTCTTGACGGCAGGAAACACAATATAACAGTAGTGGCCATGGACGACCTTGAAGTCCTGTCATCTCCCATTGATACCATACATGACTGGATAGAAAGACATCCTGAATTCAACAAGGCCTTCCTGCCTTACCTTGGGCAACAATTGCGTCAAATATCCGACCTGGCATCCGACCTGGCACTTCATGATACAGAGACCCGTTTAACCAAACTCTTCCTCCAGCATACAACGCAGAGCAATCCTCATCCACGGCTGAAGCTCATATGCGATTTTTCTCATGAAGAGCTGGCAAGCATGATCGGGTCTGTCCGGACGGTTGTAAACAGACACCTGCAGGAACTGAAAAAGGAGGGCATCATTACCGCCCGCAGGGGCCATCTGGAAGTTAATGAACTACATGCCCTGGGCGAAAAGCTCGGGGAACATCTGAGATCCAGGGGCAAAAGATGAATCATCAGGGTTATATGTGTTACTTAAGTAGCAGAAGCAAAATGCTGTATGGTTTATTATAAGTTGAAAAGCTACCCAAAAGAGGCAGGAACTCTATTGTTGACATACCCACCACACAGAGGGCAACAATAGACAAAATGCCCTTTGCAAACTATATTCAGGAGAGGGGTTTTAAAAAATATGAAGACTTCCGAGGGTTATCCACTCCCTCCCGGGGCTTGTCTGCACGGAAGCGGAGCTAATTTTGCCCTTCTCAGCAGACATGCCACGGCTGTCAGCCTGCTATTGTTTGCTGATGACCACGAACATCCTGCACAAACCATACAACTTGATCCGTTTCAGAATAAAACAGGCGATATATGGCACATCCGGGTAGAAGGCGTTAAAGAGAATCAATTATATGCATACAGGGTAGATGGCCCTTTTGCGCCTGAGGCCGGGCACAGGTTCAACAGGCACAAGTTGATTCTTGATCCCTGCGCCAGGGCTCTCACCAAACAGGACAGTATTGATATTGAAGTGGCGCTTCCTTACGATCCCCGCTCCCCGCTCAAAGATATCTCGTTTTCCGAAGAAGACAATACAGGGCATATGCCTGAATGTATCCTGACAAATAACCGTTTCGACTGGCAGAATGACAAACCTCCCGGTCATAAATGGTCTGAGGTCATCATTTATGAGACACACGTCCGCGGGTTGACCATCCATCCCTCATCAGGCGTACAACACCCCGGAACCTACAGGGGGGTTACAGAGAAGATTCCCTACCTTAAGGGTCTGGGGATAACTGCTGTAGAGCTTATGCCTGTACAGGAATTCCTGGAAAATGACACCCTTCGTGTTAACCCTGTTACCGGTGAAAGATTAAAAAACTATTGGGGATATAACCCCTTGTTGTTTTTTGCACCACACGGAAAGTACTCAGGGGTTGAAAACACAGGGGAGCAGGTTCCGGAATTTAAGACCATGGTTCGGGAACTTCACAAGGCGGGGATAGAGGTGATCCTGGATATTGTTCTGAATCATACTGCGGAAGGTAGTGAGATTGGTCCCACGTTCTCTTTTCGCGGCATTGACAACTCCATATACTATCTTTTAGAGGCCAACAGGCGTTTCTATAAAAACTATTCAGGGTGTGGCAACACGCTGAACTGCAACCACCCCGTAGTGCGTGATTTTATCATTGATTGCCTGCGGTACTGGGTCATCGAGATGCATGTTGACGGGTTTCGTTTTGACCTGGCTTCTGTTATGGGAAGGGATGAAAACGGTGAAATCATGAAAAATCCTCCCATCCTGGAACGAATCGCAGAAGACCCGATCCTGAGAGGCACAAAACTCATTGCCGAGGCGTGGGATGCTGCCGGTGCATACCAGGTGGGGTCTTTTCCCGGAAAGAGGTGGGCAGAATGGAACGGGCGGTACAGAGACGATGTAAGGCGCTTCTGGCGTGGAGATCCCGGCTTTACAGGCGCCCTTGCCAGCCGTATATGCGGCAGTGCAGACATATATCAGAAAGAAGGCAAGGAGCCCTTAAACAGCATTAACTTTATTACCTGTCATGATGGTTTTACCCTCAACGATCTGGTAAGTTACAACCATAAGCACAACAAAGCCAACGGGGAAGACAATGAGGACGGAACAAACGAGAACTACAGTTTTAATTACGGAACAGAAGGTCCGGCAGATGAGGTAATTGAGCGGATCAGGATACGCCAGATAAAGAATATGCTTGCAACACTCCTGATCTCAAGGGGTGTCCCTATGCTGCTTGGCGGGGATGAGCTTCGCAGGACACAGAGAGGCAATAACAACTCCTACTGTCAGGATAATGAGATATCCTGGTATGACTGGCGATTATTGAGGAAAAATCAGGAGATATATCGGTTTGCCGGAGAGATGATCGCATTCAGAAAGGAACATGAAGTCCTGAGCAGGGAAAAATTCTATACCGACAGGGATATCCTGTGGTTCAGCCCTGACGGAGGCAACCCTGACTGGGGGTATTCAGGCAGGAGCTTTGGTTGCATAATCCTTGCTGATGAGAAGGAAGAGGATATATGCCTCCTGTTCAATGCCGATTTTGTTGAGAAACGTTTTGTTGTACCGCCTGCCCCACGCGCGGGAGAATGGCATGTTACAGTTGATACATCCAGGAAGACGCCGGATGATATCCATAAAGCCGGGAAAGAGGCAGTGGCGGTAAAGGAGGGGTATATACTTCCGGAGAGGTCTTTGGCAGTTCTTGTGTTACTTAAGGCATAAGGAGTAAAAGTCAGCATAAATAAATTCTTCAGGGAGGTTTATTATGGATACAACAATTCCTCTGGACGTTCCAAAGGGTATGCGTAAAACGTACCTTGAGAACTATTCCACCATAACCGGTAATAGTGGAAGGTTGATGCTCTTTGCCGGCGACCAGAAGGTTGAACACCTGAATAACGATTTTTACGGTGAAGGAATCCACCCGGATGACAGCAATCCGGAGCATTTGTTCAGGATTGCCGGTCAGGGAAAGATCGGGGTCTTCGCCGCCCAGCTTGGGTTGATTGCCGCGTATGGTATGGATTACCCGGACGTGCCCTACCTGGTAAAGCTGAATTCCAAGACAAACCTTGTAAAGACGTCTCAGGCAGACCCGTTCAGTCAGCAATGGCTGGAGGTTGAGCAGGTGGTGGATTTTCGTAACAGCAGCGGTCTGAAAATATTGGCAGTGGGATATACCCTCTACCCTGGTAGTGAGCATGAGGCCGAGATGTTTCATCAGGCAGCGCAGGTTGTCTACAACGCCCATCAACATGGGCTGATAGCGGTATTATGGATGTATCCACGCGGCAAGGCAGTCACGGACGAAGAAGACCCCCATCTGATTGCCGGGGCTACAGGTGTGGCAGCATGCCTTGGCGCTGATTTTGCCAAGGTGAATTACCCAAGGAAGGATGGTCATGAATCGGGGGAGCTATTCAGGGAGGCCATCCTGTCGGCAGGTCGCACCAAGGTTGTTTGTGCAGGCGGGGCCAGTGATAATACCGCGGCTTTTCTGCAGAGACTTTATTACCAGATACATGTCAGCGGCGCTGCGGGAAGCGCTACCGGGAGGAATATTCATCAAAAGTCCCTTGAAGAGGCTGTTCGTATGTGTAACGCCATTTATGCCGTTACCGTGGAGGATGCGAGCCCGGAAGAGGCCCTGAATATCTATAACTCGAAATAGGAGGGTGATCAGATGCTAAAACTGGTTCTACTGCGGCATGGAGAGAGCATATGGAATATGGAAAACAGGTTTACAGGCTGGACGGATGTCGACCTCTCGGAGCGTGGCAAAGAGCAGGCCCACAAGGCAGGTCAGTTGCTGAAAAACGAAGGCTACTCCTTTGATGTAACGTATACATCTGTATTAAAGCGGGCTATCAGAACGTTGTGGATTGCCCTGGACGAAATGGACCTTATGTGGATTCCGGTTTTTCGCACCTGGAGGCTTAATGAAAGACATTACGGTGCACTTCAGGGTCTTAACAAAAAGGCCACTGTTGAAAAATATGGCTATGAACAGGTTCATAAATGGCGGCGGAGCTATGATATACGGCCGCCTGCCCTGGACGGAACAGACAAACGCCACCCGCGATACGATCCCAGGTATGCGCATCTGAAGGAGGATGAATTGCCGGCTGCCGAGTGTCTCAAGGACACGCTCAACCGCGTACTCCCTTACTGGCACGAAACAATTGAACCGTCTTTACGGGAGGGAAAAAGGGTTTTGATCGCAGCCCATGGAAACAGCCTCCGGGCGTTAGTCAAATACCTTGATAACGTTTCTGACGATGTGATTGCAGGGCTCAATATCCCTACGGGGTTTCCGTTGATATATGAGCTGGACAATAACCTGAAAGCAATAAATCATTATTACCTCGGTGACGAGGAAGAGATTAAAAGGGCCACGGAATCAGTAGCCGGACAGGTTTCCGTTGATAAAGGGACAACATGAGTTGGACATTATTACACAATTTTATGATTCGAGATAATAATGGGAAACATATTTAAGGCTTACGATATCAGGGGTTTATATCCCGATGAATTAAATGAGGCCATTGCGGGCAGGATCGGAGCTGCATTTATTCACCTTTTGAGTGCCCGGAGGATCGTTGTCGGAAGGGACATGCGGCTTTCCTCTTCATCTCTTACGGAGGCCTTTATCAGTGGTGCAATAAAGTCCGGGGCACAGGTAACGGATATCGGAATGACCACAACTCCCCTGCTTTACTATGCAATAAATGAAGGAAGTTTCGACGGTGGCGCCATGATCACTGCATCCCATCTCCCCCCCCGGTTTAATGGTATTAAGCTCTGTCGTGAAGAGGCGATTCCCTTGAGCGGAGACCACGGGCTGCCTGCACTGAAACGTCTGATTAGAGAAGTCCCCCCACAACAATCAAAACAAAACCCTGAGGGTTCCTTACAGGAAAGTAGTGTGCTGGACAAGTACCTGGATAAACTCAGCACCTTTGTCCATAACCCGCAACCATTAAAGGTTGTGGTTGATGCAGGGAACGGGATGGCAGGGCTGGATGTGCCTGCCCTGTTCAAGAGACTCCCTGTATGGAACTTCACCCCCATGTATATGGAACCTGACGGAAGATTCCCTCACCACATAGCCAATCCCCTTCTGCCCGCTACCACAAGGGAACTGCAGGCAATGGTTTTAAGGAAAAAGGCTGATATCGGTGTGGCATTTGATGGAGATGCCGACCGTTGTGGTTTCATTGATGAAAATGGCGAGAGAGTCCCCGAGGATTTGGTGACTGCCCTTATCTCCGGGGTTCTGCTTGTAAAGAACCCCGGGGCAACAATCCTTTATGACCTGCGTTCAAGCCGGATTGTTCCCGAGACCATTACCCGTCTTGGTGGAAAGGCGATACGCTGCCGGGTAGGTCACGCCTTTATAAAGGCACAGATGCGGGAAGAAAACGCCCTCTTTGCCGGTGAGCTTTCCGGCCATTATTACTACAGGGATATGGGGGTTACAGACAACGGCATTCTTACCATGATCCATATCCTGAATCTTTTATCTTTAAAAGGTATACCGCTTTCCCGATTAGTAAAACCTCTAAGGAAATATTTCTCCTCAGGTGAGATAAATATGCAGGTAAACTATAAGGATGCCATCTTTGCTGCCCTGGAGGCCAAGTATAAGGATGGCGGCAAGGATCACCTGGATGGATTAACGGTGGAGTACGGTGACTGGTGGTTTAATCTCAGGGCATCCAACACCGAACCCGTCATCAGGCTCAACCTGGAGGCCAATGATAAAAAGACCATGGAAGAGAAGAGGACAGAGGTCCTGAAGATTATTATGGAAACAGATCCCGGGGCAAGATACTGAAAAAGGACAAAAATATGGTCTCAGGTGTTTCGCTTCGCTTGCGGGAATGACAAATGACTGCACTTTATACACAGACTCTAAATAAGGAGGTTACGTAATGCACACAGCAATCAGGGCAATCAGGGCAAGAGAGATACTGGATTCAAGGGGGAACCCGACCGTAGAGGTTGATATGGAGCTGGATTGCGGCGCAAGGGGCCGTGCAGCGGTTCCCTCCGGAGCCTCTACAGGGGTACATGAAGCGGTTGAGTTGAGAGATGGAGATACCAAGGAGTACGGGGGGAAAGGCGTCCTGCAGGCCGTTGATAATGTAAACAACGTGATAGCCGGGGAACTCGACGGGCAGGATGTATTGAATCAGGCATTACTGGATAAATTTATGATCGATCTTGACGGCACTCCGAACAAGGGCAGGCTCGGGGCCAACGCAATACTGGGCGTCTCGATGGCGGCAGCGCGTGCGGCGGCTTCAGTGCTGGATATCCCTTTGTATAAATATCTCGGTGGGTCAAATGCCGTCCTCTTGCCGGTTCCCATGATGAATATAATGAACGGAGGAGTTCATGCGAACTGGCAGAGTGCGGATTTCCAGGAATACATGATCGTGCCGTATGGGGCGCCCGGTTTCAGGGATGCCCTCAGGTGGGGAAGCGAGACATATCACGCCTTAAAGGATGTGCTGAAGAAAGAGGGTCACAGTACGGGCGTTGGCGATGAGGGCGGATTTGCGCCGAAGGTATCCTCAAATGAAGAACCTCTGGATCTTATCATCAGGGCCATTGAACAGGCCGGGTACGAACCGGGCAGGGATATAGGTATTGCCATTGACCCGGCCTCGAGCGGTTTTTACAAGGAAGGCAAGTACCTGCTCAGGACAGAGAACAGGGAGTTAACCGCTGAAGAGATGGTGGAGAAATACGACTCACTGGTCACAAAATATCCCATCGTGGTGTTGGAAGACGGGCTGGCAGAGGACGATTGGGAGGGATGGAAGATATTAAACGGCAAACTTGGCGGCAGGATAGAACTCGTGGGGGACGACCTCTTTGTAACAAACATCAAGCGCATTGAACGCGGAATAAAAGAGGACGTTGCCAATGCGGTGTTAATAAAGCTGAACCAGGTCGGCACTGTTTCAGAGACGGTGGCAGCCGTGAGGCTGGCACAGAAACACGCCTGGGGAGCCATGGTCTCCCACAGGAGCGGAGAGACGGTAGATTCCTTTATCTCCGACCTCACAGTTGCCATGGGGACCGGCCACCTGAAATCCGGAGCGCCCTGCCGTGGAGAGCGGGTTGAGAAGTATAATCAACTCATGAGGATCGAGGAGGAACTGGGAGAGGCAGCGGTTTTTGCCGGGAGAGGGGCATTTGTGAGGTGAGAGGCAACCTTGATTGTGCTGAGGGCAAACAGGACTTGTTAATTCGTTAAAAAAAGGAGGGAATATCATGAAAAGAATTGCCATCAATGGTCTGGGCCGTATCGGACGGCTGGTGTTGCGTCACTACTTATCCAATTCTCCCGAAGGTGTTGAAATCGTTGCAGCCAACGACCTGACTCCGCCGGAGGAACTTGCATATCTGGTGCGTTATGATTCCGTACACGGAGGCGCTTCTTTTCCTGTTGAAGCAGGTCCGGATTACCTTCAACTCGGATCGAAGAGATTGACCATTCTGAGTGAACGGGATCCAGCAGCCCTTCCATGGAAGTCCCTTGGCGTTGATATTGTGTTGGAGTGTACAGGGCTTTTCAGGAAACGGGAAGGTGCTGCAAAACACATAGCGGCCGGGGCCTCCGTGGTTATCATCAGTGCACCTTCCGAAAGTGCAGACCTGACGGTCGTGATGGGGGTAAACGAGAAGCTGTACAATCCCCGGGAACATCATGTTGTTTCAAATGCCTCGTGCACGACGAATTCCCTTGCCCCGGCGGTTAAGGTACTGAACGATGTCTTCGGGATTGAATATCTTATGGCCACAACCATTCATGCATATACTGCCAGCCAGGCGATTGTGGACCGTCCCGCACGCAAGAGGCGAAGGGGCCGTGCTGCGGCAACTTCCCTGATACCTACTTCAACCGGAGCGGCAAAGGCCACCGCCCTGGTTATCCCGGAACTGAAAGGCAAGATGGATGCCATTGCGGTGAGGGCGCCAATCCCGGATGGCGCAATAACGGACATAGTGGCGCACCTGAAAAAGGATGTCTCGGTAGAGACGGTAAATGCCGCCCTGAAAAATGCAGCCAATGGAGAGCTTAAGGGGATACTGGACTATAATGACGATGAGATCGTGTCGGCAGATATTATCAGTAATCCACACTCCGGAATCGTGGATGCCCCATCTACCAGGGTTATTGTGGACAGGGTCGCCAAGGTGCTGGTCTGGTACGACAATGAATACGGGTATTCAAGACGATTACTTGAACTGGCGGCCTATATCGCGGGGAAGGAGCAGTTGTAGATTGATTTAAAGGAGGAGCTGCCATGACGAACGTTGCCTTTTTTGATGTGGATGAGAAGGAACAAAACACCCTTTCCCGGGCTTTTGGCAAAGAAGATACATATGAGTTGAGTTTTTACCGGAAATCCCTGGATATACAGACCGCTGATAGTGCAAGAGATGCCGAAGGCATTGGGATCTTCATCCAATCCAGGATTACGCAGGATGTGCTCGGCCTGCTGCCCCGGCTAAAGACGATTGCCACCATGTCCACCGGCTTTGACCATATTGATATGGATGCTTGTAAGGCCCGCAATATTACGGTATCCAATGTCCCCTCTTACGGCGACAATACAGTGGCAGAGTACGCCTTCGGTCTGATCATAGCCCTGGCCCGCAAATTGAAACCAACGTTTGAACGGGTAGAGAGGGGAATCTTCAGCCGTGCAGGTCTCATGGGTACGGATATCAAGGGGAAGACCCTCGGTCTCGTTGGCACCGGCCGTATCGGCGCCCACATGGCAAGGCTTGGGTGGGCCTTCGGGATGAAGGTCATTGCATATGATCTGAGGCCGGATAAGGCTCTAAGCGAAAAATTCGGGGTGATATTTACGGGCCTTGATGATGTATTGCAGCAGGCCGACGTCATCAGCCTGCATGTGCCGTATCTGCCGTCCACTCATCACCTTATTAATGCGGAGAGACTGCGGCGGGTAAAACCCACGGCGCTGCTTTTAAATACTTCACGGGGGAAGGTGGTTGATACCAAAGCGGTATCAACCGCCCTGCGTGAAGGACGGCTCGGTGGGGCGGCACTGGATACCTTTGAGGGTGAAGAGGTATGGATTGAAGAGGAATTTCTCAAACGCGATGAACTGGCTGCCATCCCGCTGAGGGAGGCCATGGAGAGTTTTTCCATCATGCGTTCGGAGCGTGCTATCCTTACGCCCCATAACGCATTTAATACAAGAGAGGCCAGGGACCGCATCCTGATAACAACCGCTGAAAACCTCAAGGTGTATTTCAACGGTAATCCGCAAAATCTGATTACCTGAACCGTATGTCCCGGATATCGATACTGAAACATATAAAGGATATCTTAAGGATCATTTATTCAAAAGAAGAGGCTCATGAACTCTCAGCCAGCCTGAAAACCCTGATGGACGCATATCGAGAGTGTGAGGTAATTGTTGAGAAAAGGAGAAAATACAACAACCATGTTGTGTTGAATGAAAAAGATGCCATCCTCATTACCTATCCCGATACGATATACTCGACCGATGAAAACCCCCTTTCGACCCTTCACCGTTTCTTAAGAAAACATGTAAGGGATGCCGTGACCGGTGTTCACATAGTATCCTTTTTCCCCAGCAGTTCAGACGGGGGATATGCGGTCATAAACTACAAGGAGGTGGACCCCCGTTTCGGGACGTGGGAGCATATCCGGGAAATTGCGCAGGACTACCGTTTGATGATTGACCTGGTTATGAACCATGTATCAAGCAAATCGGCGTGGTTCAAGGGGTTCCTGGAGGGTGACAAGCGATACAGGGATTATTTTATCGTGAGTGACAATAAAACAGAAATGCCGGAGGTCTTCCGGCCACGTGAAACCCCTTTGTTTACCGGATTCAGTACTGCCATTGGGAAAAAGTATGTGTGGACTACCTTTAGTGCGGATCAGGTAGACCTCAACTACAAAAACCCTGCGGTTCTTCTGGAGATAGTTGATGTGTTCCTGTTTTATCTCTCGCAGGGGGCCGGGATTATACGTCTGGATGCCGTCGGCTATATATGGAAAGAACCGCATACCAGATGCGTAAACTTGTCAAAAACACATCAAATTGTTAAACTCTTACGAAGGATAATGGAGTACGTTGCACCATACGCGCTCATCCTGACAGAGGCTAATTTTCCGTATAAGGACAATATATCCTATTTTGGCGAAGGGCACGAGGCGAATATGGTGTATCAGTTTTCCCTCCCCCCGCTTGTACTGGATGCCTTTGCACGGAATGATACCGCGCATATACAGGAAGAGACCGATAAAACCAGGCAGGATCTTCTGTTTTTTGACTTTCTTGCCTCCCATGACGGCATTGGGCTGTCAGGTGCAAGGGGCATACTTGACGGCAAAGAACTCTTAAGCCTGGTAGAAATGGCAAAGACACATGGCGGTTTGATATCATATGAGCTGAAAGAGGGGACGGAAGTGCCATATGAGCTGAACATCAGCTATTTCGATGCCGTTAATGACCCTGAACAGGCAGACGATCCACTTGCGGTCAGGAAATTCCTTGCATCGCAGGCTGTTATGCTCGCACTGAAGGGTGTTCCCGGTATCTATATACACAGTTTATTAGGCTCCGGGAACTATTACAGGGGGGTTAGGGAGACGGGCATAAAGCGGATGATTAATCGTGAAAAGATACCTGTTGATGTTATCGACAGGACCCTGTCGGACGTTAGTTCACTCCGATCCCGGGTCTTCAGCGGATACTTGCACCTGCTGAATGTGCGAAAAAAAATATCCTCATTTAACCCCGCCGGCACCAGAGAGGTACTCAATATTGACAAGAGGTTACTGACCATTGTGAGACAGTACAGGGACAAGGCGGTTCTGGTGGTGATAAATGTGACTAGGGATATTATCTTCCTGTCTGAATATGCAGGGGATTTTGACCTGATCTGTTGCAAGGTATTTGATGGAACAGTGTCCCCGTACGGGGTATTTTTTTTAATAACCAACACAAAAGGGAGTTGACATGATTTATACAATTACTCTTAATCCTGCCATGGACCGGACACTATGGGTGGAGAGGATACGGCCGGATGATTCCAACCGGATTAAAAAAGAGCAGAGGTATGCCGGAGGTAAGGGGATTGATGTATCGAGGGTGCTGACAACCCTGGGGGTCGTTAACAAGGCCCTTGGTTTTGTCGGTGGTTTTGCAGGAGAAGAACTGGAGGGACGGTTGCTCAACGAGGGGATTGCATGTGATTTTGTCAGAATCTCCGGCGAGACACGCACCAATATCATCGTCAATGAGGCAAGCACAGGGAATCAGACCGTCTTCAATGCCAGGGGACCGGAAATCAGGCCCTATGAAGTGATGCAGATGATCCATAAGGTTGAAAAGGTCGAAAATCCTGAAATAGTCGTCATCAGCGGAAGCCTCCCTCCCGGGGTTAATCCCGAAATCTACCGCAAGATCATCGAGATATTCAGAGGCAGGGGAGCCATGGTTATACTCGATACCGACGGAGATGCCCTGAGGGTGGGTATTAATGGCCTTCCCAACGTTATCAAGCCCAATATTCACGAACTGGGCCGGTTGGTTGGAAGGGAGTTGCAGAAACAGGACGAGATCATCAGTGCCGCAAACAGTGTCCTTAAACTGGGAACAGGAATTGTCCTCGTCTCCATGGGGGCTGAAGGGGTTCTTCTAATTGCAGAAAAAGAGCAATACCTGGCTTCTCCCCCCAAGGTGAAAGTAGAAAACACAATCGGCGCCGGGGATTCAGCAGTAGCCGGGTTTATCTACGGACTGTCCAGGGGTAAGACACTGAAAGAGTCCCTTACCTATGCAGTGGCTGCCGGGACTGCCACAACATTGAAGCCAGGAACGGCATTGTGCAGGAAAGAGGATTTCCTGGAACTGGTTCCACAAATAAATATCCACTCAACAGGGTCTTAAAACATGTCCGCCAATAGCCGGTTCGGAGAAACAGGTGTTCCTGCATGAAACCTGATTCCCCCTTTTATGCCCATACCCTGAAGGCGCTGAGGCAATCGGAGTTATTCGGCAGGCTGGATGAAGCCGTCATCCAGGAGATGCTGCTCTCCTTTCAGCGTGAGACCTGGCCGAAGAAATCCATTGTAATGCAGCCGGAGCAGACCACCCGGAGATTCTATGTGGTTATTTCGGGCAGGGCAAAAATGACACGGGTCAATCCTGACACGGGGAGAGAGTTTACCATCTTTCTTCTCGGGGCCGGAGATGGTTTTGATGTGGTTTCCCTTCTTGATGGAAAGAAGCACAACGTATCGGTGACTGCCATGGATGACATCGAGGTCCTCACGGCCCCCTTTGATACCATCCACGAGTGGATCGAACGGCATCCCTCTTTTAACAGGGGATTTCTTCCTTATATCGGCAAACTGATCCGGCAGCTGACCAGCCTCGCCTCTGATCTGGCACTGCTTGATACCGGAACCCGTCTGGCCAAACTCTTACTCAGGCATACAACCCAGGGCAGTCCTCATCCACGTTTGAGACTCATAAACGACCTTTCTCATGAAGAATTGGCCGGGATGATCGGTTCTGTCCGGGTGGTTGTGAGCAGGTATCTGCAGGGTCTCAAAAAGGAGGGGATTGTTGTTGCACGGAGGGGGCAACTGGAAGTTAATAGATTACAGGCCCTGGTGGAAAGAATCGAGAAACATCCGGGTTTTAAGGATAAGTAATACCTGAACCAACCGATTTCAACCTTTATTCTCCTGTCTGCATGAGCAAAAACCGTTTTTTTCCAACTTCTGTGACTTAGGTAGCAGAAGTGCCCGGTGCATGGGTGTATTGTTAACTATCACGGTTGACAAGGTGAACCGCAAAAACTATCAAGGAGGCAAGGTATGCCGGAGAAACAGGATTTGGTAGTGGCTATTTACAACACCCACACAGAGGCCGAGCAGGGGGTTAAGGAACTTCAGAAATCAGGGTTTGACATGAAGAAACTCTCCATCATAGGGAAAGGGTATCACTCGGAGGAAGACGTAATAGGTTACTACAACACGGGCGACCGCGTGAAATACTGGGGGAAGCTCGGTGCCTTCTGGGGAGGTTTCTGGGGCCTTCTGTTTGGGTCTGCATTGTTCTTTATCCCCGGTATCGGTCCCATTGCCGTAGGTGGCCCGATGGTATCGTGGATTGTTGCCGCACTTGAAGGCGCTGTTGCCGTTGGCGGGATGAGCGCCATTGGTGCCGCACTCTACAGCGTTGGTATTCCAAAGGACAGTATTGTCAAGTACGAAACCGCGTTGAAGTCCAATAAATTCCTCGTGATATTCCACGGATCAGGAGAGGATGTGGAAAAGGCACGGGGTCTACTGAAGGCCTCAGAGGCAATTGTTCATCATCAGTAGAACGGCTGCGGAAAAACCGGGAGGAAATATCCTGTAAAGGAATGAGCAAAATCAGGTTTGTTCCATAACAACTCTTAAATCCCAAAGGAGGCGGGCAAGATGAAAAAGACGTTTACAACCATTCTGGCAGCAGGTATCTTAATGCTAAGTCCGATAACCTCAGGCACTGTCTTTGCGCAGGTTATCCATGAAAAGGTTACGGTTACTCCGACCAGAACCCTTACTGCCGGTGAGAAATCAATCATCTCATCTTCAGCGGTCAAGGTGTTGCGGCATATAGCCCAGGCCAGGGCTGATATCCACGAAAAGGACCTGAATCATGCCAGGGGAGAGCTGAAACAGGCCCTGACGCTGATTGATATCATAAGGGCAACACTGCCGACAGCCAGGGTAAAAGACCATATCTGGGTGGCAAAAAAGCACCTCTCTTATGAGGACACTGAATCGGTTATCCCGGATTTGATCCCAATCTATACCTCTCTAAATGAGATAGAAGATATTGTTCCGGTGAGTAAGGCCCGGGAACATATCAACAAGGCAAGGGAACATCTGAAGAAGGGAAACAGGAAAGGCGCCAAAAAGGAGCTGGAATTGGCTGATGAGTCCTTAGTCTATAGCGAGGTTGACCTGCCGCTCTCTTATACGGAAACCCATATCATAAGCGCCCAGGGGTTTCTGGCTAAAAAAGAACCCAAAAAGGCAGCGGAGGCATTAAAGGCAGCGGAGGATGGTGTCCAGTTTGTAGATGTTGATATCCAGTCCCCTATAACACAGGCAAAGAAAAGTCTCTGGAAAGCCACAAAACACTATATGACCGGAGATATGACTGCCACCAAAAAAGACCTGAAAGAAGCAAGGACGGCCTTGAGAAAAGCGGGAAACAGTGTAGATGCCAAAACAAAAGTAAAGGTTAAAGGACTTCTGAAAGATATTGAGGCCATTGAGGGTGAAGTGGATAAGGGTGCAAAAGAAACAGGCCGGGACCTGAAGGGACTCTATGAACGGGCTAAAAACCTCTCACTGGAGACCATGAATCTGTTTGAGTCCGGCAGAAAAAACTGAGCGAACAGACTACGCCAAAACAGCTATGGAGGTGGAAATAATTAAAGTATTGTATTGTTGCCGCTTCGGAGATATAATAGTCATATCTTCTATTCAGGAGTAAGGATCGACGTGAAGGATTCCCGGCTATGTATTGCAGGAGCCGGCTTGATGGTTAAAAAAAGCCTGGGACATGAGATTCTGACATGGTTTTGTATAGTTAAGGCTGGATACTTTATAGCACAGGATGAATAAAACCGTAAAAACAGAAAAACTCGGTCTCAAGGAACTCATAGCCATGGGCGTGGGTGGTATGGTAGGGGGCGGTATATTTTCCGTCCTTGGCCTGTCAGTGGCGCTGGCCGGTCATGCAGCCCCCATCGCCTTCATCCTCGGTGGTATAATTGCATCTTTAACCGGGGTTTCCTATACTAAACTCGGTCTGACTTTTCGTTCGGATGGCGGCAGCTTTACGTATCTGGAACGTGCATTCAGCCAGAGAAACGTTGCCGGAATCGGGGGCTGGATGCTTGTGGCAGGTTATATCGGGACAATGGCCCTCTATGCGTTTACCTTCGGGGTCTATGGAACGGCGATGTTCGGTGCAAAGGTACATGTTCAAGCCATGCACCACCTGCTGCAATCCCTGATCCTTCTTCTCTTCATGGGGATCAATCTATACGGTATCAAAGCGGCGGGAGAGAGTGAAGACCTGATAGTTATGGTCAAGGTACTGATTCTCTCCCTCTTTGCATTTGCAGGTCTCTTCTATATCAGGCCGGATCACCTTGTGCCCTTTTTCAATATGGGCGGCAGGGGCGTCATGATGGGTGCGGCCCTCGTCTTTGTGGCCTATGAGGGATTCGAGTTGATCCCGAATGCTGTAAATGAAATGAAGAACCCCGGCAGGGACCTCGGCAGGGGGATTATGATATCCATTGGCGTTACCATTGCCATCTATATCCTTGTTTCCCTGGTTGCGGTGGGCAACCTTTTGCCCGCGCAGATCAGCAAATACAAGGAGTATGCCCTTGCAGTGGCGGCAAAACCGTTCCTGGGCAAGCCGGGCTTTATGTTGATAGGACTGGGGGCACTGCTCTCCACTGCATCAGCAATTAATGCCACCATGTTCGGTACTGCACGCCTTGCAATGGTGATGGCCCAGGACTCCGATCTTCCGAAGGTATTCTCACACAGGGAACGGAGAAACGATATCCCCTATGTCAGCCTGATATTTATCACTGCACTGACGCTGCTCTTTGTAAATACAACCGACCTGACCATCATATCATCATTCGCCAGCTCCACCTTCCTGCTGCTCTTTGCGGCTATCAACCTCTCGGCTGTCAGGCTCCGGAGAAAGATTGGTATAAATATGGTTATACCCCTGTCAGGCCTGATCCTGTCACTTTTATCCTGGCTGGTGTTGTGTGTTTATCTTTATGGGTCATATCCAAGGGGCCTGGTATGGATAGGCACGGTTTATCTGTGTGTCGTGGCAGCGGAATTGTTCTTCAGTGAACGAAGATTGTTCTTTAAATAGAAGCTCGAAGGAGGTAAATATGGCGAAGACCGAGGATTACGAAAAGTTATCGGTGGATGAAACACTTAAAGCGCTACAGACAGACAAAGAGAAGGGACTTGCGCCGGAGGAGGCTAAAAAGAGATTAGAGCAATACGGCTACAACGAAATCCCGGAAAAAGAGGAATCCACATTTCACAGGGTCTTCAGGCGCTTCTGGGGACCGATACCGGGAATGATAGAGGTTGCGGCCTTGCTATCTGCAGTGGTCCGTAGATGGGAGGATTTCACAATAATAATGATTCTGCTCCTAACCAATGCATTCATAGACTTATGGCAGGAGTCAAAGGCATTAAATGCCTTAAAGGTATTGAGAAACAAGCTGGCGAAACAGGCGCTTATTTTACGGGATGGAAAGTTTCAAACAGTAGATGCCAAAGAATTGGTCCCGGGAGACATCATAAAGGTAAAGATCGGGGACCTGGTACCGGCAGATGTAAAACTCGTTGCGGGGGATTATATACAGGCCGACCAGTCAGCGCTGACGGGCGAGTCGTTGCCGGTCAGCAAAAAGATCGGGGATGTAGCATATTCCAACTCCATAATAAAGCAGGGAGAGATGCTGGCAGTAGTCATCAACACGGCGCTGAATACCTTCTTCGGTAAAACCGTAGCGCTTGTGGCAAAGGCCCAGAGAGAAGAGAAGAGCCATTTCCAGAAGGCGGTTATTCATATAGGAAATTACCTGATTGTCATCACAATATTCCTGGCGGCAATTATCCTGATCACTGCCTTGTTCAGACATGAAGATATGATCGAGATACTGAGGTTTACCCTTATCCTGACGGTCGCTGCAATCCCCGTTGCACTGCCCGCAGTGCTGTCCGTGACAATGGCGGTCGGGGCCATGAGCCTGGCAAAGAAACAGGCGATTGTAAGCCGCCTTGTCTCTATTGAGGAGCTTGCCGGAGTTGATGTCCTCTGTTCCGACAAGACAGGGACCTTAACCCAGAACAAGATGACCGTTTCTGATCCCGTACCCTTTGGGGGGCATACAGTCAAGGAATTAATGCTCTATGCAGCGCTTGCATCAAGGGAAGAAAATAAAGACCCGATAGAAACCCCCATATTTGAGTACATACAAAAGACAGGACAAGTAGACGAATTAACCCCGTATCAACAGACAAAGTTTACACCCTTCGATCCTGTAAGCAAGAGAACAGAGGCAATCGTGAAGTCAGGCGATAAAACCTTTGTGGTTACCAAGGGGGCATCTCAGGTAATACTGGAACTATGCGGTAAACAGATAAATCAAGAGGAAATCCTGGCAAAGGTAGGGGATTTTGCAGAGAAAGGGTTCCGGACGCTGGGTATTGCGGTAAAACAACCGGAGGATAAAAACTTTGACTTTATAGGACTGCTCCCGCTTTTCGATCCACCGCGTGAAGACTCAAAGGCAACAATAAAAGAAGCGATGCAGCTCGGGTTGGACGTTAAGATGGTTACAGGAGACAATATAGCCATTGCCAAACAGATCGCAAGT
This sequence comes from bacterium, assembly GCA_036244995.1. GTDB lineage: Bacteria > Nitrospirota > Thermodesulfovibrionia > Thermodesulfovibrionales > JdFR-85 > BMS3Bbin07. The sequence goes on from BTTF01000004.1 coordinate 28,018, forward strand.
GTTTTAGGAATCGGCGACAACATCTTTGATGCCAGGGACCTCAGGGGGGCAAGCAACAAAGAACTTGTAATCCTGGGCAGGATCATATCAACGGCGGTATTCAAAAAATTGTCTCCCAATGTATCTGAACGGGATACGGAGGAATTTGCAAAGGATGTTGTAAAAGATATAGAGAAAGAGTTTGAAAACATAGAACTGCCGAAGGGCTATGTGAATAGACATGAATCCGAGATTATAGCGGTGATAGAGGACGCCGATGGCTTTGCCCAGGTGTTTCCTGAGGATAAATACCTTATCGTTGACAGGCTTCAGAAAGCCGGGCACATCGTCGGAATGACAGGTGACGGGGTCAATGACGCACCTGCATTGAAGAAGGCGGATGCCGGTATCGCAGTTTCAGGGGCAACGGATGCGGCAAGGGCTGCAGCGGATCTTGTTCTGATGGCCCCGGGGTTGTCCGTAATCATTGATGCCATAAAGGGGGCAAGGGTCACATTTGAGAGGATGAAGAGTTACAGTCTCTACAGGATAGCCGAGACAATCAGGGTAATCCTCTTCATGACGGCATCAATTGTTATATTCAATTTCTATCCGGTTACGGCAATCATGATCATTATCCTGGCCTTCCTGAATGACCTGCCCATACTGGCTATTGCATATGACCGAACGAAGGTGGATAATGAACCTGTCAGATGGAATATGACGGAAGTGATGAGTATATCCACCATGCTCGGTATTCTGGGTGTTATTGCAAGCTTTGGAATCTTCTACATTGCTGAAGAGTACATGCACCTCTCAGCTCCGGTTGTACAGAGTTTTATATTTTTAAAACTGGCGGTGGCCGGACATCTGACAATATTCATAACACGAACGGAAGACCGTTTCTGGAGGAAACCGTATCCTGCTCCGATACTGCTGTGGGCAGCTGTTTTAACAAAAATCCTTGCAACCCTGTTTGTTGTATACGGATGGTTTGTAGCTCCGATAGGCTGGCAAAATGCCTTGATAGTCTGGGGGTATGCCATAGTGTGGGCCATAGTTAATGACTTTGCCAAGGTCCGGGCATATAAATTATTGCGAAAGGATAAAATTATTGCTTAAACCCGTGCAGAGTGGTTTATGAACCGGCCGCCGCCCGTGACGCTTAATTTGCAAGGTTTTTCAGGAATTGGAGGTAGGCTCTTGAGCGTGGATCTTCTGCCGATTATTAAAGAATACGGACCCTGGGCGGTCTTCACGGGCGCTTTTTTAGAGGGCGAACTGGTTCTGATAACAGCAGCAATCCTTGCTTCCCAGGGGATGTTAAATATAGAATCTGTGTGGGTTGGGGCCTTTCTGGGAGCATGGACAGGTCATCTGTTCTGGTTTCTTGCAGGCAGAGTGTTCGGTACCCGTTATCTCCCGACAAGGCTTAAAAGATATGCAGCACAGATTGGAGAAGTCAACAGGATGATACTTAAGCATCCCAAGACAGCTATTTTTGCACTTCAGTATCTCTACGGTATGCGCGTCATTGGAGCTGCCGGACTTGGTACATCTGATTTATCTTTTACAAAGTTTGCATTTTACGAGGCGGTAAACTGTATGATATGGGCGCTCGTGGTTTTATCAGCAGGGTGGTTTTTGGGAGAAACCTTTGTTCATATCTTTAATGGTTGGCTCAGATGGGCATGGCTGGGTTTCAGTCTGTTGATCTTGCTCCTGTTCTTCCATCATCTCAAGTCGATTATTTATTCAAAGATGGATATCAGGCACAACCGGGATTAACAGGAAGAGCAGGAAGATACAGACATACCGGAGGAAAGATGAAGGTTGTTTTGGCAATTGACCTTGGAACAACAGGAAACAGGGTTATTGCATTCTCTGAAGATGGAACCATTGTTGCAAAATCCTGTTATGAATTCCCTCAGATATTCCCAAAACCGGGATGGGTGGAGCACAATCCATTTGATATATTGGACACCACGAAGAAGGCCCTGAAAGATGTTATATCGTCGGTAGGGATTGACAGTGTAGTATCCATAGGGATAACCAATCAGAGGGAGACAACCATACTATGGGACAGGAAGACAGGAAGGCCTGTCTATAATGCAATTGTCTGGCAGTGCAGGAGGACAAAAGAAATATGCGACCGGTTAGCTGAGTATTCGCACATTATAAGGGAAAAGACAGGACTCCCCCTGGACCCGTATTTCTCGGCAACAAAGATTAAGTGGATAATTGAAAATATTGAAGGGGTTAGAGAGCAGATCGACAAAGGGAATATACTTTTCGGAACGGTTGACAGGATATTCACCCCCAAGATGGATAAGGATAAGGATAAGGGAAATTCATATTATTCACAATGGAAGGACGCAGTAAAAAGGGCCATGAATTGGGTTGAAGATTAAGCTTCAGCTTCAGCTTCAATTGACAATGTAAAAACCCCAAAAATCTCAGAGGAGTATTTATGAATACTACAGAGAGTAAAGAGAGATTTCCAGGTATTCCGGAGAGGATCAACGGGCTGGGTGAGCTGGCTTACAACCTCTGGTGGAGCTGGCATCCTGAGGCCAGGATGTTATTCAAGATGCTTAACCGTGTTGCATGGAAGGTGAGCGTGCATAATCCTGTAAAGGTACTTCACGATCTGGAAGGTGAGGTACTTGATGCAGCCTCAAAAGACCCAAAGTTCCTGAGACATTATGATGCCGTAATGGCAAGGTTTAAGGCTGAGATGAACACTACCTCCGGTTGGTTCTACTCCAATATCACTGATCCGGGGAAGTTCCCGATTGCATATTTTTCCGCTGAATACGGACTTCATCACTCGCTTCCCTTTTATGCCGGCGGACTCGGTTTTCTTGCAGGGGACTTTCTGAAACAATGCAGTGATCTTGGGGTCCCTGTAGTAGCTATGGGATTTATGTATCCCGATGGGTATTTACGGCAGAGGATAAGACCGGACGGATGGCAGGAAAGCGAGAGTGAGACCCTCGACAGGGAGAATGCACCGATACGGCGTGTTTTTGATGATAAAGGAGAACATCTGACGGTAAAGGTTCCTTTTATTGAGCCGCCAATCCATGTAGAGGTATGGAAGGTTCAGGTGGGAAGGGTGTTATTGTATCTGATGGATACGGACATTGAGATGAACGATCCCTGGAGCCGCGGAATTTCAGCCCGCCTGTATGTCGGGAGTCCGGAACTGCGTCTGAAGCAGGAGGTTGTCCTTGGGATTGGCGGGGCGGAAGTGTTGAGCGTTCTCGGAATAAAACATTCAGTCCTTCATCTGAACGAAGGTCACCCTGCCTTTGCCATCCTTGAACGTATCAGGGAAAGGGTGGCATCGGGAATGAGCTTTGATGAAGCATCCGGACAGGTAAGGGCTACCACGGTATTTACCACCCATACACCGGTACCGGCAGGTCACGACGTCTTCCCCTTTTCCCTGATGGAGAAATACTTTCATAGTTACTGGCCCTCCCTTGGACTGGACAGCGAGGCATTCATGACACTCGGAACGAATCCGGCTGATCCGGCTGCCGGGTTTAACATGACGGCATTTGCCATGAGAATGTCGGGATACCGTAATGCCGTCAGCAAAAGACACGGGGAGGTTACTCGAAAGATGTGGCAGCCTCTCTGGCCTGACTTGCCTGAAGAGAGCGTGCCGATAGAGTCCATAACAAACGGTATTCACATACCCACATGGATTGAGCCAAGGATACAGCTTTTACTGAACAAGTTTGTGGATATGGACTGGCTGAATAATCACGATGTTGTGGAGACGTGGAGGTTGGTAGAGGATATCAGCGATGAGGAGATATGGAAGACACACTTCTGGGTCAAGATGAAATTAATAATAAGAATGAGAGAGCGGGTAAGGCAGAGATGGCTCTATGAAAAAGCGGATCCACGTATCATACTTGCATCAGGCGTGTTGCTTGACCCGAATGCCCTGACCCTCGGGTTTGCCCGCAGATTTGCAACATATAAAAGGGCTACATTGATCTTGCACAACCTCGAAAGGCTTAAAGGGATGCTTAATGACCGGTGGAGGCCTGTACAGATTATCTTTGCCGGAAAGGCCCATCCCGATGACGACCCTGGAAAGCTGCTCCTGCAGCAGGTTTTTAACGCTGCAAAGGACCCGGCTTTTGGGGGCCGCATAGCCTTTGTTGAGGACTATGATGAGCAACTGGCCCAGTATCTTGTGCATGGAGTTGACGTATGGCTTAACAACCCCCTGCCGCCACTTGAGGCGTGCGGAACCAGCGGCATGAAGGCATCACTGAACGGAGTGCCCAATCTTAGTATACTCGACGGCTGGTGGGGAGAAGGGTTTAACGGCAAGAACGGCTGGGCCTTTGGTAAAGAAGATTCGTCGGACAGGGATGTGACCGATTCCGAGGCCATATATAATATCCTCGAAAACCAGGTGATTCCCCTTTACTACAATCTCGGTAACGACGGTATTCCCCATGAATGGGTCAAGGTTATGAAAGAGGCAATGATAAGCACTGCCCCGATCTTCAGTGCCCGCAGAATGACAAAGGAATATGTAACCAAATTCTACCAGAACGCCTTGAAATCAGCTGTTAAAGGAGATTTTTAAACGTTGAGCCAGGAAGTTGAGATGACGTTTTAAAGAGGTATCCGGATGGAACTTGATATCTTCATGTTAAATAAAAACCGGTATCTGGAGTCTTCCTCTGTTGAGGAGTTCTTTGCCTCCCGCACGGAAGGCAGGCCCTTCTGGGTTGACATAACAGAATCCGACGAGGCAGCCCTGAAGGAGTTCCTGTCTCCGCTGCAGTTGCATCCGCTAATCCTGGAGACATGCCTGGACTCCTCTGCCGGCACCCGAATCGCACCATATGATCAGGCGCTCTTCATCAAGCTGCCCACACAGCCCGGATGGGACAGGACTGAGCAGTCCTTTCTCACCATCATCTGTCTGCCCCACGCTATTGTCACCATTCACAAGTTGACCATTCCTGCCCTGAAGAGCATCGCAAAAGAATTCTCAACCGCAGTGCGATTTCATACCCAAAGCACATCTGCCATTATATATCAAATCCTTGACCGGTTGATTGATGAGGACATGGCGTATGCCCTGGAGGCACGCCGTGAAATTGACTCACTCGAAGAGGCCATTGACAGGGATGAGGAAGTCGATATAGACAAGGCACTGATATTAAAACGGCGGGTTTCCCGCCTGTCAATTACCTTTGAGGAGCAACATCATTGTGTTACAGCACTGCAAACAATAGAGTCCGAGTTCTTTGATATTAAAGACTTCCGCGAATATTACCGCGATTCCCTGGCCAATCTGGAATACGCCATCCGCTCCGTCAATCGACAACAGGCACACCTCTCGGAACTCCGCCAGCACTATATAGTTACCTTGCAGGACAGGACGAACAAACGCCTCAGACTCCTCACCCTTATCTCTGCTGTTTTTATGCCGCTGGCACTGATAGCCGGCATTTACGGCATGAACTTCCGGTACATGCCTGAGCTCAAATGGCACTACGGCTACCCTGCTGTGCTCGCAATTATGCTTGCCATAGCCGGGGGCTTGCTCTGGATTTTTCATCGCAGGGGATGGTTCAGGTGAGTCAATTCAATAACGCCTTCCTAAAAACAATATCCCTTGTTGTCCTGTTTATTCTGCTCATTCCAACCCTCTCTTTCGCGCAGGAGAGGAAAGACAGATTAAACGTGGTGGTCACAATTCCGGTACTTGCTGATTTTGCACGTAATATCGGGGGAGACCTGATTTCCGTCAAGTCCATTATCACAGGTCTTGAAAACCCCCACACCTATGAACCCAGGGGCAGCGATGTAAAGGCCCTTGCCAGGGCAAACCTGTTTATCCGGGTGGGTTTGGGTCTTGAGACATGGGCGGATAAACTGGTAAGAAACGCCGGCAACTCACGGCTCATTGAGGTGAGTGCATCGCGCAGATGTGATGTAATCAATAATAATCCCCATGTCTGGATGGATATAGAGAATGCAAGGCGCATGGTTATTGCTATAATGGAGAGGATGGTCCGTGCTGATCCTTCTCATGCCGATGTCTACCGCAGAGATGCTGATCTATATATTAAACGGTTATTAACGCTGGATAAAAGAATACGGAAAGCCCTCTCCCCTCTTTCGGGTCAGGCAGTAGTAACTGCGGTTCCGGCCTTCACATATTTTCTTGAACGCTACGGCATTGAGGAGGCAGCAACCATCATCAGTGTGCCGGGCAAAGAACCATCCGCACGTCATCTTCGCAGGGTTATAACCTTGATGCGTAAAAGAGGAATCAGGATAATCCTTACGGTTCCACAGTTTTCACCCGGGATTCCGCATCTGGTGGCTGAAGAGACAGGGGCTACAGTGGTTGTGGCTACCCAGCTTCCCGGGTCCTTGCCGGGGACCGACACCTATATTGAAATGCTGCAGGAGGATGTCCGGAGGATTCTGAAAGCATTGGAGAAACACCCTGAACAGTGATAAATGGTTGTTGAATTGCCGAAGTAATAATGCACCTGAAGGAAGAGCAGCCGGAATGAAAAACAGCAGCCGGATTACTAAAAAGGCTGATAACAACATTGTTTTTGACAATGTAACGTTAGGGTACATAGAAAAACCCGTTCTGCGCGATATTAATCTGGATATATTCAGAGGTGAATCCATAGGCATAATCGGCCCGAATGGTTGCGGCAAGACCATGCTTCTGAAATCACTGGTTGGCTTGATAAAACCTGTTGAAGGGCGTATCACAGTCTTTGGACAGCCGGTGATGACGGCCCGCAGGCAGACCGGATACGTCCCCCAGAGGGAGACTCTGGACATATCTTATCCCGCCACGGTCCTTGATATGGTCATCATGGGCAGGTATGCCAGGATAGGCCTGTTCCGGCGTCCTAAAAGCCCGGACCGGCAACGGGCTGAGCAGGCCATAGCCGATGTAGGGCTGACAGAGTATATGCATGTCCCCATTGCCCACCTCTCAGGAGGGCAGCGCCAGCGCGTTCTTATTGCACGGGCACTGTCTGCCGACCCGGAGGTCCTGCTCCTCGACGAGCCCACGGCTGCTGTTGATGTCAGGGCCCAGAGAGAGATTGTGGCCCTGTTGAAGACCCTGCAGAAGGAGAGGGGGCTGACCATTTTGTTGGTTACTCATGATGTAAATCTCATATATCCCATGGTGGACCGGATACTCTACATGGCGGACGCCCAGGTATTTATCGGTACCCCTCAGGAGATGCTGACGCAGGAAAAACTCCAGCTCATCTATAACGCCAATGTAATTGTAATCGAAGTGGCCGGTCAATTATACGTTATTGTAGGAGATGTTCACCATGGATAGTTCTTTTTCGCAGGTTATCTCCGACTTCTTTGCCTTTGCATTTATGCAGAGGGCGCTCCTGGCTGCCGTCATGATCGGAATCCTCTGCTCTGTAATAGGTGTTTTCGTAGTGGTAAAGGGGTTTTCTTTTATCGGGGCTGGTATTGCCCATGCATCCTTTGCAGGTGTAACCCTTGGTTTTCTGCTTGGAGTAAATCCATTGCTCCTCGCCCTCATCTTCAGTCTCTTTATGGTGTTCTTTGTTGGTGGGGTGACACGCCGGGGTGAACTCAAACTTGATATATCCATCGGTATATTCTTTGCTTTTGCCATGGCACTGGCTATTCTCTTTATAGGCCTGATGAAGCGGTATCAGGCCGGTGTCTACGGGTATCTTTTCGGGGACATTCTTTCCGTTACCCCTGCTGACCTGTGGCTGATTCTGAGTATATTTGTCTTTGTCCTGACAGTCGTTGGATTGCTTTATAAAGAATTGCAGTTTATCACTTTCGATCAGGAGATGGCAGAGGCCAGCGGGCTACCGGTTACGTTTCTGTACTATCTGTTGTTAGTACTCATAGCGCTGACTGTGGTGGTTTCAATGAAAGCCGTTGGGGTCATACTCGTATTTGCATTGATTGTTACTCCGGCTGCGGCAGCCTATCAGCTTGTTCACAGATTGACGCCCATGATATTTATCTCTGCTGCAATCGGCACAGGAGGTTCTGTTGCAGGTCTGATCCTGTCTTACATCTGGGATGTGCCATCCGGCGCCACCATTGTCTCACTCCTGACGTTGGTCTTTTTTATATGCCTGTGGGGCTCGCCAAAGAGGAGACATTGCAGATGTGAGGAGTGACCGGTAATAGCTGCAAAATCCCTGATGCAATGGTAAAACACATTATTATTGATGGGTAGTAATCCGCTTAAGCCAATAAAGTATACCGGCAGGAATGGCCGGGCAGCAGATTTGAAAATCTCAATAAGTTTGTCGACATCTTGATCACTTGGTCCACGGGTTGCCGACAGGGAAATGTCGTAATGATTTACATTGTGTGCCCTGCTTACTTTCAGTTCCTCGGTGTACCATTTTTTACCCGTGTTCTCACCCCGCAGGTTCAGTATGCTCTTAATATTATATCTACTGATATAGTATTCAAGTTCGTCCCTGTCCATTTGGGCCGACCTGTAAGCCTCGCCCTCTGTAATCGGATGAAAGTTCCCCTGTTCCTCCATATAGAGGACATAAGTTGCCGACAACAGAAGTAATACCGCAAGAACCGTAACGAAAAATTTAAGTTTACGTGACCTATGCATTACTTTTCAGATAAACGGATACAGTAGTTCCCTCTCCGACCTTGCTTTCTATCTCTATCCTGCCTTCATGCAGCTTAATGATCTCCTCACATATACTTAACCCCAGACCTACACCCCAAAGATCCCTTGAACGGGATTTATCAACCCGGTAAAAACGGTCAGAAACTCTGACCAAATCACTCTCCGGGATGCCGATACCGGTGTCTTTTATTTCGCTTATTATAAAATCCGTTTCTTTTTTGACGGAAATATCTATCCTCCCATTAGGAACATTATATTTTATGGCATTATCTATGATATTGAAAAATAGTTCCAATAATGCCGCCCTGTCTCCACGGACTACAAATCTATCAGGGACGGAAACATTTATGCCTACACCCTTTTGTTCTGCAAGCGGTGTTAACAGCTTTACTGATTCAGAAACAATTTCACCGGGGTCTATATCTTCGATCTTTAATTCGACCTTGTCAGCACCCAGCCGGGTTATGGCAAGAAGCTTCCGGACTATCTGTGACATCATACCCGCAACCTCCCGGATGGCCTTAAGGGCATTCTTATATTCCTCTGCGGTCCTTTCTTTTCTCAACATAACCTCGCTCTGGCTCAGGATAACCGACAACGGGGTCCTGAGTTCATGTGAGGCATCTGCTGTAAATTGTCGCTGACGGTTGAAAGACCTTTCAAGGCTCTCAAATGTTCGATTGAAAGAGGAGGCAAGCACCCTGAGCTCCTCAGGAATATTCTCCACATTTACCCTTTCCGAAAGGTTTGATTCTGACATCCTGTCTATGGTTTCTGATATTTCTTTTATGGGTGTGAGTGCCTTTTTGCGATTAAAAAACCACCTGATGCAGAAATTACCATGATGAAAAGTATGGAGAGGGAAAGGACAATCAGGTAATTCTGCAGGAGCTCTGTCTGTTCCTCTATACTCTCGGCGCACTGGATAATGAAGCCGCTCCTCTTGCCTGTTCCCCTCCCCCCTTTTCCCCCATTATAGGGGACATAAAAATTTATCATCCTTGCCGGGTTCCCTTTCAGTTGCACCGTCCTGAAATTCACCTTTTTTTCGCCTGCTTGAAACAGGAGTTCGGAATTGCCCAGGGATGCTGATTTTTCTAAAGTATTTCCATCAAATCTGCGTATCTGAAAAAAAACCCCGGCCTTCGGTGAATTGTATTCCCACATAATCTCATCGGAAAAGTTAAAACCTGTTTCATCGTCACTATCATTGACAAGCGTGGCCAGCACCTTGGCCCTTGACAGAAGGCTTGAGTCGATGGAATCATAAACAATCTCGCTGAGGCCGAAATAAAGGAAGACACCCAGGGTGGATAATGTCATAAACAGGACACCCATATAAAAAGTAATAATCCTTGTCTTTATGGAAGAAAGCATCTTATTCCTTCATCATGTATCCGGTCCCCCGGATGGTATGGATGAGCTTTTTATCAAATCCCCTGTCTATCTTGTTCCTGATGCGGTTGATAAAGACATCTATAACATTGCTGTCAAGATCGAAGTCATGGTCATATAGATGTTCTGACAGTAACGTCCTGCTCATCACTTTATTCCGGTTTACTGCCATGTATTCAAGAAGGGAATATTCCCTTGCTGAAAGCAAAACATTTTTTTCACCCCTTCTTACTTCGTGAGTGGCAATGTTAACGGTAAGGTTTCCTATCTCAATGACAGAGGCATTGACTTCAGAATCCCGCCTTATTAAGGCCCGCAAGCGGGCAAGAAGTTCTTCAAAGTGAAATGGTTTTGTGAGGTAATCGTCGGCACCGCTGTCCAATCCTGATACCTTATCCATTACTGTGTCCCTTGCTGTCAGCATAAGAACGGGAGTTTTCATGCCTGCCTTTCGGATATTCTTTAATATAGTCATCCCGTCTATCACGGGCAACATGATATCCAGGACTATCACATCTGAGGGCTCATTCTCTGCCATAAAGAGTCCATCTTCACCATCGTATGCAACATCCACTGCATAGCCCTCTTCCTCCAGTCCCTTCTTGAGAATATCGGCGAGGGACTTTTCATCTTCAACGATTAATACACGCATGGTTTATTTTACACTGTTCCTTCTCTTAAAATTGATGCACTCGTAAAAAGTCCCTAATTGTCACCCTGAACTTGTTTCAGGGTCTCATAAGTTCTTGATTTATATAGATTTCCCGAACTTGATTCGGGATTCAGAATGACAGAACAGGGTGTTTCTGATTTTTTACGAGACTGTCAAAATTGCTTAATACAAAAAACATTCCAGAGTCATTTATCTGTTTTCTCCTAAATTGATCACTCCCTGTAACGTGATAAGAGCAGATAAATAGACGGCAGGACAAAGAAGATCAGCGGAACAAGTATTGAGAAACCGCTTATAATGGCAATGGCAAGCGGTTTTAGCATGGCAGAACCCTGACCTATTCCAAGGGCCAAAGGTAAAAGGGCAAAGATTGCTGCTGCTGTTGTCATTATAATCGGTTTGAGCCGTACCATACCTGCCTTGATCAGCGCCGATTTTTCTTCTTCAACCTCACCCCGGATTTGCTTAAAATAGGCCATATAGATTATGGCCGTCTCAGCTACAATCCCGACAAACATGACCAGACCCATCAGGGAAGAAATGTTAAGAGGTGTATTGGTTAGCCAGAGCCCTATAAACACGCCATTCAGAGAGAGCAGGTCCACAAAGATTATGGCAAGAGGGATCATGTAGTTTTCATAAAGAAACAACAGGACAAGGGTTACAAGCACAATCGCAGCTACCAAAACCAATGCCATATCCCTGAAGGATTTCTGCTGTTCTCTGTATAATCCCCCGTAAGAGAGCGTCACTCCCGGCGGGAGAGAAAGCCTGGCGGCCATCAGCTTCTTTATATCTTTCATGGTGGAACCCATATCTCTTCCCGATATTCTGGCCGTTACTGCGACCATTTGTTTGAGGTTTTCCCGTGTTATTTCGGGCTGACCCGTCACCTTGGTAAAGGAAGCAATACGGGACAGTGGTATCCGGTGCCCGTCAGGCGTTGAAATACTCAGGCTTCCGAGTTTCTGGAGATTATCCCTGACGGATTCAGGTGTCCGGACACGGACATCCACCATCTTGATATTCCTTTCCACCTGCGTAGCTACCGTACCTTTGAGAGCGGTGGTTATAATCTTCGTAACCGCCTCGGGATCAAGACCATGGAGTGATGCCTGCAACCGGTTAACGCGGATATTCACTGAATCACCAGCGATAATAATACCGTCAAATATGTCCACTACCCCACGGATATTTGGAAGAAGTCCAGCCGCCTTTCTTGCAAGTCCTCGTATTACCCTGCCGTTATCCCCGTAGATTTTAATCTCTATCGGCTGAGGAACGGCAGTCAGATCTCCGATAAGGTCTTCCATCAACTGGGCGAAGTCTACTTCTATGCCAGGCACATTCTCCTTAATCCTGGAACGGATATCATCCGTTATCCGGTCTATAGACCGCCTTGGTTGAGGTTTCAGATGGACGAGAAAATCTCCCGAGTTTGCCTCTGTTATGCCACCGCCGAGTTGAAGCCCCGTCCGCCTGGAGTAGCTGTCTACCTCGGGGGTAGAAGTCAATATACCTTCTATCTGTTTCAGCAGACGGTCCGTCTCCGTTAGTGAGGTGCCGGGTTCTGTCCGGTAGTCGAGTATAAATGCCCCCTCGTCCATCCTGGGCAGGAAACCTGTGCCGATATTCCTGTAAGTCAGATAACCTGCTGCAATCAGCATAAACGCTACCACTGATATCCATAATGGACGGTGAAGCACCTTTGCCGTTGTCCATGAGTAAAATGCCAGCACCTTTCTGAATATCGGACCATTCCCTTCACCTTCTGCATCTTTTTCTGTAAGCACCTTCCCGGAAATCAGAGGGATAGCTATAAGGGCTATAAGAAATGAGATAAAGAGTGATGAGGCCATTGTTACGGAAAGGGCCTTGAAAAAACCTCCTGTTACTCCGCTGAGAAATGCCAGTGGCGCAAATACGATAATCGTTGTAGCGCTTGAGCCGGCAAGCGGGTGCATCATCTCCCGGGTAGCGGCAATAACGGCCCTGTGGTGGGGCATGGTCTTTTCCTTAAGCCATCTTGTGATGTTTTCAACCATTACTATGGCATCATCGATTATAAGGCCCACTGCAGCGGCGAGACCTCCGAGAGTCATAATATTAAAGCTCAGATGGAACACATAGAGCATCAAAATGGTCGCTGATATCACAGAGGGAACCGCCATTGCAACTATAAGGCTCATCTTGAAGTTTCTCAGAAAGAGCATTAAAACTATAAATGCCAGACCAACACCTATCAGGATGGCATCCCGCACACTATCAATGGAAGAAACTATCAACTCCGACTGGTCATAGAATTTGGAGAGTCTCATCGAGGCCGGGATATGGGCCTTGAATCTATTCAGCACTGCCTTTATCTCGTTATCTATGCGGACAGTATTGCCACCCGGTTGCTGATAAACATTTATTAGAACGGCATCGTGTCCATTAGCTGTCACCCTGGTCCATTCCGGAGCTGTAGAATCCTTTACAGACGCCACATCATTGATGAAAATCGGCAGCCCGTTAATCGTCTTTATCACTGTCTTGCCTATCTGATCGGGGGTTTTGAATACTGTATTGGACAGGAGCAGATAGAGTTTATAATCTTCCTCCATGCGGCCCACAACACTCACAACATTGCTGCGTGCAAGGCTGTTGACAAGGTCGTTAATAGACATCTTATAGGAGGATAGCTTCTGAATATCAACATCAACTTGATACTCTTCTTTCCTTCCGCCCAACACCTTTATATTGGCTACCCCGTCAATACTGGACAGGAGAGGCCTCAATTGATAGTTGGCAAAGTCCCTTAGAGCCGAAAGTGTATCAGTGCCGGATGTCAGGCTGTAGCCGATAACAGGTGTGACCGTAGAGTCCATCCGTCTTACCTTTATATGGGTGCCCCGTGGCAGATCCGGCTGAAGCTGGTTAAGACTGCCCTGGACGAGGAGCTGCGCCTGAACCATATTTGTCCCCCAGGAGAAATTTATGGATATATCACAACTGCCGCGACTGGTTTTCGAACGGACATTAAGGACATTCGGAAGCGCCCGCACTCTCTGTTCTATTGGCATGGTTACCTCAATGACCGTCCTGCCCGCAGGCATATCTCCCGCATCCACGTTAACAACAATGCGGGGAAACGCAATATGGGGAAATAAAGACACAGGAATCCATATAATGGAGGCGGCCCCACTCAGGATAAGGACAACAAGGAGAAACAGGACAGACCGCTTGTGAGCACGTATCCAGCTTGTAATTGTCATGGCAATCTTCTTTTGAGTATCTTAACCGCCATACCATCCTCCAATTCGTGGTTTCCCACAACCACAACCATATCACCATCCTTAAGACCCCTTCTTATCTCAACCTCCCGGTTATTGGAAAAACCGGTTTCTACCCATCGTTTTACGGCAACATTGTTCCTGATAACAAACACTATCCGCTTGCCGTTTGATGGCAAAACCGCCTGCTTCGGCACAATAACTACATTTTCGTGGACATCTACCCGAACCTTTCCCCCGGCATACATCCCTGGCTGCAAAAGAAGGCGCTTGTTTGCAATAGTGATGCCTACATTAAATGTCTGTGTAGGCGGATATATACTCTTGCCTATCCAGGATACCTTGCCGATGAATATTCTTTCAGGAAATACATTCGGTACACTTATATTGACCAACTGACCTTTTTTCAGGCTACCGACATCTTCCGTCTCAACACCCAGGACCGCCTGGACAGTCTGCAAATTCGCAATTGTCACCAATGCCATGGAGGGGGTGGATATTTGCCCAACCACTGCCTTGACATCAGTTATCCGGCCGTTGAACGGGGCCTGCAGGATTTGGTTTTCACTGCTCATCCTGGCCTGTTTCTCGGAGAGTTTCATCTGTGCCTTTGCAACAGACAGGGCATCTTCCGCCTGTTGCATCTGGCTTCTGGCGGCAACCCCTTCATGAAAAAGACGTTTATACATCCCAGCCTCGCGTTCGGCCCTGTTAAGTTCAATCCTTGCCTTTTCCAGATCAAAGGCTGTTTGAGGGTCTTTCTTCAGATCTACCAGAACCTGCCCTTTTTTTACTGAATCGCCCGGCAGCACTTTTACCTTCAGGATGCGGCTGGAAGTAAGGGAATTTAGCGCCACCGTCCTGTCGGACAGTGAAAGTATCCGGCCATGACCTGAAACAAATTTTGCAATTGTTCCCCGTCTTACTGCAGTTACCTGAACCTGAGCCGTTACTTTCGCAAAAGAGATGCCACAAAATATGTTCAAAAATGCGCATATCAGAAGCATGCGATAAAATTTTCCGACACATTTCCCCTTCATTATAGCTGTACCCCTTCTGTCAGCAGGGTTATATGATAGAATGAGTCCTTGCTTTCCATCATTGCATTCCACCTCCCAACCTCGATATCCGTCAAAGTACGCCACGCATCCATCAGGTCAAGATGACTCAATACGCCCTCGCGGTAGCCTGCCCTGGCTTCCCTTAGTGCTTTCCTGGCTGCTAAAACAGCATGGTTCAGTGACCGAAGGGTATATAATGAACGATCGTGCAGTCTTACATCATCAACAAGAGTCTGCTGGAGATGCCTTAAGACTGTATCCTTCAGTAGCTCTTTCTCATGCAGGTTGTTTCTGGATATTTGCAGTTCCCTCTCACGCAATCCGGCATCAAAGAATGGAAGGCTGATGGCAATGCCGGCCTGCCATCCGATATTGTTCGTCCGGACATGGTCAACAGTCTGCCATCCGGTACCGGCTATAATATCGATTTTCGGCAACCTGGCAGCTTTTGCAACTCTGACAGATGCCCGGGCCGCCATAATGCGGGCCATGGAGGCCTTTAATGAAGGAAAGTTATTTGCCATTTTCTCTGTAAGTCCCGTTATATCCTTTGAAAGGGGTGGTGATTGTTCAGACCAGTCTGATACATCAAGCGACTCATCAGTCTTACTGTCAATAAGAATAGAGAGTATTTCTTTTGCTTTTCTGGAGTCTTCCTTTAACGACAGGAGCTTTGCACGAGCCTGATCCAATGCAGTCGTTGCTCTGTTTACATCTATTTCAGGGACAGTTCCATTCTGATAGGCGATCTTTACTTTTCGAAGGTGTTCGTCAAGCTGCTCAACAAAGGCAGAGTAAATCTTTACTATCTGTTCGAGGCCGGCATCCCTGATAAAAACAGAAGCAGTAATACCTGCTGTTTTTATACGTTTTGTCTCTGTCTGATGGAGACCTGCTTTAACCATGGCTCTGGCGCCGTCAATCCGGGCCAGCAGGGCGCCTCCACGAAAAATGGGCCATATAAGGTCAGCAGTCAAGTCCTTCTCACGAGAACCATTTGCTCCGACAAAATCAGTGATACCATCTCTTGTGGAAGATACCAGATATGAACCATTCAGGGTTATTGCAGGCCAGGTGTCTTTACGGGCGGTCTCAAGCCTCAGTTTTGATGATGCCTCTGAAATACGGCTGGCCTGGACATCAGGACTGCCTGTAACAGCCAGACTTACCGCCTGTTCCATTGTCATGGCGGTAACCGGTCTGACCGACAACAACCAGATTGAAAATATAAGTAGATACAGACTGACATATCTCCCGCATCTGGTTTTAAAGCTCCTCATTTTACCTTCTCCTTAATATACTTAAAGTTTTCGCAGCTCTTCCACAACCGGGCATCTGAAGGAGGATATTATCTTCAACACTGAGATGATCAAAAAGATTGCCGGATTGGAGCATTATGCCTGTATAACTCCGCACGCTCCGCTGCACGTACTGCTTCCGGCAGGCGTGTAATACGTTTTCCCATAAGCGTTACATACCCGCCATCCGGCTCGTCGATTCCTGAAAGACAGGCCAGAAGGGTCGATTTACCGCTCCCCGAGGGTCCCTGCACTGCTATAATTTCACCTGACTCAACGTAAATACTCACTCCCCGCAATGCCAGCGTTTCCTCTTCCTCTACATGGTAAAAACGGTAAATATCAAATGCCTCAAGGACTCTCATACTACCTCCAACTGAAACTGTTTGAAATCCGATTCCACTGATCAACATTATCAGCGCCAATCGGCGCCCACAATCTGAGTTCAGCCAACTTGCCGTTCTTATAGTAGAAATACGTGTCGTTTTGCAGGCGTACCTGTTTAGTGGTAACAGGATTCGGCTCGGAGTTTGATTCATACTCCATGCGAACAGCAGGACCACCAGCAATCTTTATATCTTTAATGCTTTTTATCACCACTGCCCTTCCTGTTCTTTTCAATTGCTTCACCTCGTTGGTACGAATGTTTTGTGCACTGGGTGGTTTTGTTGTGTTTGTAACCTTGACGGACAGCCTATCTAACTTGTAAGTGAAAGTTACATCCATGCCATTCGTCGTCCGTGCCCAACCTTCAGGCACTTCAAGTTCATAACCGCCCTGAGAAGATGAGTATTTTACAAAGGCCTGGGTATCCGGAATATCACCTGTCGGGTTTTTCTCAGGTCCTACAGGTTGTTCTGAGGGTTTACTGCTTGTCTGCTGCGTCTTGTTAGAAAAGGATTTCTTTTCAGAGGACGTGCCTTTCTTCCGGCATCCACTGAACACTGCAACAAGAACAAGTGTAACGATAATGAAAATTGTCATTCCAGGCTTCTTCATCTTTAACCTCTTTTTTGGATAGGGGCGGGAGCTCTTCCGCCCCTGATTGTTGCTACCTTTCACCTCCTTCTTCGTGGCCGCTGTCAGAGTCTTCTCTTTCCCGACCTTCATTGTCTCTGTCAATCTCTCAGGTATAAAATCATAAACTTAATCTCAGCTTACGGCCTTATTATAGAAAGATGAAGATTACGAGAAGATTAACAGGTGGAAATCATTTTGGATTTTAAGATATCTTTAGATAAAAAATGTAGATATGTGGGAATTGAGAAGAGACCTGCTGCAGCGTGTCAGGCTTACCATATCTTTTTGATAGTCAAACCGTAAAACCCGTTACCCGCAACCGGCGTTACGGTTACGGTTTTATACGGTGTTGTAAAATAGTAACTGCTGAAAATTCCTATAACTGCACCGGCAACAACATCTTCCACATAATGCTTCCGTGCATAGACTCTACTGTAACCTACAAAGGTTGCTCCGATATAAGCCGGTATCGCATATTTCCAACCATAACGTTTCTGAATAAATGCAGCACCATGAAATGCCGCTGATGTGTGACCGGAAGGAAACGAGTTATTATCACTGTGGTTCGGACGCTCCTTGTTTATTGAAAGTTTTAAGGCAAAAGTAACTCCCAAATTTGTAAAAAACGACTTGTAGAATTGCCTTCTTCCATCTTTATCATCTAAGAAATAGGTAGCTCCATACGCTGTTGCCGGGATAAAAAGCTGGAGTATATCTCCAGCTCTCTCGATATTGCCTTCTTTAGCACTTGCTGTGCTTACAGCACTTAGCAAAGACATCAACAGGAAGATACACAGTATAGTTTGTCCTATTTTTTTATTCATTTAATGGAGTCCTCCTGTATTTCAAAGGAAATGTTAATGGATTGAGAATCTCTTTTTAAAATATTATTAACAAAATATATTTCACCCTTATCAGGATTCTGAAAACCTGAAATTATGTCCGGAAGGGTTGATTTACCGGCTCCGTACACAAATTACCGGACATATATACTCTTTCGTCGCTGTCATAGCGGCAGTTCTTTTATGTCCTCAAGCATCATGATACTCATCCTGTTTGAAGCAATAAGCGCATCGCCCTCCGGAGGTGGCCACATCATCTATATCTCTCTGGTCTATAGGAAAAACCGTACAGACCTTCCACCTGCCTTTTCTGTAAATACGACACAACTTCCGGCGAGTCAGCATAGGGCAGGTAAAGGCCAGTGAGCAGCATTGGGCACATTGACGGCACTCTCCTTTGCGTAATTTCAGTTGCCTTTTAACGTAGCCCTTTTTGAAATGAACAAGGTAAACCCTTCTTAATTTCCCGGCAATCTGGATAACAAACCG
>BTTF01000005.1:0-44968 GCA_036244995.1 bacterium
TCCAACAACTTTTGCGGAGTCAGTCTTTTAACTCACATCCTGATCTATTATGAAGCAATCCTCAACATTGTCACAAATAAATATCCGGCTCCGCTTAGAAGAATGGAGCCTTGACACCACCCACTTGTTCCCATCAGGGGTGGTGTAAAAAATAATCTCGTTATTCATGGTGTTAAATCCTTTGTATAAGCATAGTAGCCTGCTGCATGGTTGTAATCTTTGTTCCCCTTCTGCTCCTCTCCGGTCAGTTTGGCAAGGCTGTCGGTGAATGTATCTGCTATACAAAATTCTATTTGTTTCATCCGAACGTTAGGTGCAGCATCAAAAATGGTATTTTTCTCGTCTGCGGCGAAATGCTTCTTCAGTGCCTTCCATTATGTCGAGCACGGCCTTGGTCACGCCCCCTTGATCCAGTCCCCCTTGAGCGAGCACTTCACCACGACCATTTTTTGCCTCAAAAGCGTACACCAAGTCACTGTCTCCATTCACGGGCAAGTTCGCATTGTGAGTTGCCATAATGATTTGGCGCTTGGGGTTGACCTTGCGGAGCATCGGAATCAACTCTCTGAAGATAAAATTGGAATCCAACTCGTCTTCTGGCTGATCTATAACAAGCGGTCCACCTTCTTGCGCTAACAGGAGTGCGAGAGATGCGGTATTTCTTTGCCCATCCGATAGCGAACCTTCAGCAATACTCCCGGCAATGGTTCCATCAGCTCGGAAGAGTTTCATATCCACAGTGTCCTGAACCCTGGAGCAGCGAAGTTTTTCCCATGCCTCTGAGTTGTGCTGAATATGTTGGTAGAGTTCTCCGGACTGATCACCAAAATCGTCCCCGGCTGAACCTTCGTCTGCTGAAAGGCGTTCTTGTAAAAACTGCCAAGGGGAATCTGACGCCGGTTCTGCCGCAAACAAATCGTACAATTTCTGACCCAAGCTATCCCAACCTTTTCCCAGCCGAGTACGGCCGTCGGTTGGCGCAAATCCTTGCCAGAGCTCCCAGAAACTCTTGATGTCCTGCTGATATCTGGCGGACACCGCAATAAAGCGCTGCCCCCCTTCATTGAGAACGGCCAGCTCATTGGCCCGCTCAGCAGCTTCAAGCCTTTTTTGATACTGAGCTTTCCAAATCTGATGTAATTGCTGCATGATATCTTCCGGATTGCCTGCCTCTTCCTGGAGTCGCTGTATTTCGGCAGCCGTTTCGTCAATCTCCTTTTGTTTTTTCGAGCGCGACTGACTAATCTCTTGCAGATGACCCACATCGTCAGGAGTCAACCCTTTCGCTGCACAGGCTTCTCTGAATTTGGCATCCGCCTGTTCCAGCTCGTCCTGGATGTTGGTCCACCCAGGATCATTGCGCTTAAGTGATTCAATGGTATCGTTGAACTGCTCGATGGCATCACGGATGGTCTTTGCCAGTTCATTCTTGGCTGTCTTCACTTTGTCATCAAACTGTCGAAACCAGACGGCGTGAGGTGAGTCTTCAACCTGAAAGGCAACATGGGAGGCCGCAACCTCTTCAGCCAAGGCTGCAACATCAGAGGCCTGCTTGCCAGGTGTGCCAAGCAGGCCTTCGAGATAACGAATCTCCAACTTGAGCAGCTGATGCCTGCGAGCATCTGCCTGAATTTCACTGCGGGCTTTCCATTGACGCTCAAGATCCTCGTATTCCTGTCGGAGTCGCCTTAACTCCTTTTCGCGAGCTATAGCATTTCGGAGTTTGGCAAAGGCATCCCCAATTTTGAATTTAATCTTGCGCTCCTGATCGGCCAGGTCGTCCAGCTCTTTCTTGGTGAATCCATCCACAAGCTCCAGCAAGCGTTGAGCCTGGCGAACGCTGCCGTTATCAGCTTTGGATTCAGTCAGCCGGTTGAGCTGTTGTTGGCTGTAAAATCGAATTGGCAGATTACTAAAGAATGTATCCGGGTCTGGGAGTTCCCTGTTGAGAACGGATGGATTACCGTTGCGCCATACGATACGATCTTCAACACCATCTGCGCTCTTCCAGCACAACTCAAGTACGGCATCAGGGGTATTTAAGGTATCCCGAATACGATTGATGCGGTCGCTGGTGTTTGCATCGAGGTCTTTATCCTTGTCTTTGCCCAGCATGATCCGGAGATATTCGAGCAACGTCGATTTCCCGCTCCCTCTACCGCCAATCACGCAATTCATGTTGGGCGAGAAATGAATCTCTTGGTCAGCCAGGAATGCAACTTTCTTGATCGAGATAGACTGAATGATTGCCTGCCGAACACGTTCAGCAGGATGCGTATCCGCCGATACATCCTCAGGCAGGATAATGCGTGACTCATGATCCAGGAAAGCCTGACGGAGCGACTCGATGGATGGCTCCGACATCTTGATCCAGGAATAGCGGTAGCCAATGCTGTTTGGTGTTGGCTTGCCTTGCGCGTCAGTCTCAATGAGCTTTTTGTTGTCCGAAGACATTAACGTTGCGATAGGTCGAATCCGCTTCCAATCCTCCAAGCAATCACCCCCGGAACGAAATAGTTTCTGGAAGGCTTCACTCATCTGGACAACAGGTTTTGGCACCTCGACAGCCAGAAGATCTGGGTTAGTAAATTGATCCTTCTGAAGCCACTCGGATATTGAGTTGTTATCAAAGATGCCGTCATTGCTCATAGCATGAGGCATAATGACGATGCCGCCGTGTTTGTTCTGTACAATCCGCAGAATGTCCTTCAGGTTTTCATCAGACTTCCTGAGCTCGCCGTTTTCGACTCTTGGGTAACCAACTCCGCATTCGGTGAGAATCGAATCGACCAGATCTAAATCGGAATTGGGTTCGAAGAGGCACAACACATGTACTCCACGACCGACACCGGCCGCTTCAAACTCAAACCCAGGGAACAAAGTTATCCGGTGGTTGAAATCTCGTTCGACCTCATCGAAAGCCGTCTTGAGGTAGGTCAGAAAGTCCTTACCGAGAAAGTTGTGATCGGTGATACCAACGACATCCAATCCTGTCCGGTAACAGGCTTCAGCAAAGGCTTTGGCAGCCTGGACCTCTTGTCCGGCAACCATTCTATCACCAATCCAGTGGTGAACATCTGCAGGGGTTTGCATCTGCAGATCGCATTTCAACCAGAGCATACCCTTATAGCAAGTCATTACCAACCCCCTAATTCGATGTTTTCAATAAACATTCATCATACCCTAAAAACCTTCATAACTTCATCCCCAAGATGATTGATTACCTTCACAGCAATGCGGCCTGACGTGGGTGTATCGAATGGCCGGGATGTATCGCTATGCAATGTCTCCCATGCTTCGGCATTTATCTCAGCCTTAAGGGTTGTTTTAAGGGACTTATATGGATCGCTGGCGCCAAGGAAGTAGGCATGGCGAACGAAGAAGCTCTCTTCGTTGTAGTCGGTATCTATGAACCAGCAGGCAATTCCCTCTGCTCCGTCGCTGCGAACTTCTCCGGTGTTGGGGTGGAATACGTCCACTCCGTTTACTTTTACCTGTATCTGTCCATCTTCAGAATCGAGGATGTCAATGTCCGGTTCTCCGAAAATGACGAAGAGGTTGCCTTTTCCGGTGTTCTTCAGATCATCGGCCATGTGCAGGTCTGCATTCATCCGCGCCTTGAGCACGGGGATGCGGCCGAGTTTGTCGAATTCTGATGAATGTGCGTCGTAGTTGAAAGCACAGGCGATTAATGCATCAAAGTCTGCATCTCCGGCCTCTCGGGCAGCGGCCACAAGATCGGGACGTGAGACGGTGCCGAACTCCGGACCGATAAATATTGCAGCGCGTTTCTCAATACCTTCTCCCTCGCCCAGTTGGGGAGAGGGTTGGGGTGAGGGGTTCTCCATGTAACGTCCTTCGGCGCAGACAAAGTCTCCCGGCCAGGGTGTGATCGAAGTGAAAGTAACCTTGTCTTCCTTGTGAGCCTGCTGTACGCCTGCAGTCTTGAGATTCTCGAGGATCATCTGAGTAAAATCCCTTTCTTCTCCATAGCCATCTTTTGATTCATTAACAGAATCAATCAGTTCATCATTTTCATCAACTGCCAGCACGCGGTGTGGGGAAAGGCTTTCTACTGTGAAGGGACCTGCCACTCGTACCTTCTTCTTGTCTTCATAAGGTTTATCATAAAGGTATTCATAGTCGGCCTTAGCAGCGATAGACGCGTCTATTGCTTTCTGACGGGCGATGCGCTGCTCCCACCATTGGGCGTGAAGCTCCTTGGCCTTGTCCGGCCATTTTTCTTCAGCATCGCGGGGGATTTCCCATTCCTCCCAATTTTTTTTGAGTGTCTTGTTGAGTTGGTCTCGAAGCGGTTCGAGAATCTCCTGGAATTTATCCCAGATTACATCGATCTCAGCATTGTTGGCAATAGATTTAAGGGTGATATGAGGAACTCGTTCGTAAACAAAACCCTGACGAATATTGTTGTGGGTTGGAGCTTCTGAAGGTGTTGTACGCATGACTTCAGCTTCCTTTAGCTGTCCACCGCGGCTGTCTGCTAACAGGTAGAAGGGATAGCGTGCTCCCATGATACGAGCGCGGGCCAATGCAAGCGCAACGCGTGAGGTATCAATGGTAATCCAGCGGCGGCCCCATTGTTCTGCAACGTAAGCCGTTGTACCGGAGCCGCAGGTAGGGTCGAGGACGAGATCGCCGGGGTCGGTTGCCATCAAAATACAACGCTCAATAATACTTGTTGAAGTTTGGACAACATATACTTTGGGATCAGTTCGACTGGCTACACCCCCTGTTAAATCTGTCCAGAAATTGGACATGGATAAATGACCAAAATCACCAAAATATTTTTTAAATGTTAGCCGTTTCCCTTCAATAGCAATTCTATCTGCCTGTAAGACAATTTGCATTCCAACTTTTCCCGTTCGCCACCCTCCAGCAGTTGGTCTATACTGTTTACTTTTAAAAAGGACAGGGAATCTAGTACTTTCTCCTCCACTTCTTGATGTAAGTCCTTGCCGAAAAAAACAACGCCCATCATCTACTTTAACAATCCCTTTTTTCTCGTCAACGCTCAATGGCCGATCAACAAATTTATCATCTGTAAGTGAGTTATATCGCGTTGCTCCAACTTCGCCTCTGATCAAGGATTTGAAAATGCTTCGATATTTAGCCTCACCTTTATTCTTCGAGTACCATAAAATGTAATTTGTAACTGTGTCTAACATTGCTGCGCCAAGGCCAACAGAGCTAGCGTAGCTTATTGTAGTAACACAATTTTCTTCCCCAAATACCTCATCCATAACGGCCCTCACCCGATGAACATTCTCATCCCCAATCTGAACAAAAATCGATCCTGATTCAGTCAGCAAATCACGCGCAACGGTAAGGCGATCTCGTAAATAAGTGAGATACGAATGAATCCCATCCCGCCAAGTATCGCGAAAAGCCTTCACCTGTTCAGGTTCACGCGTAATGTGTTCCGTTTTACCATCTGTTACATCACGACTTGTTGTTGACCACTGAAAATTAGAGTTAAACTTAATCCCATAAGGCGGATCAATATAAATACACTGCACCTTTCCCCGCAGCCCCTCACGCTCAGCCAGCGAAGCCATCACCTGCAAACTATCACCGAGGATCATCCTATTAGACCAGTTAGCATCATGCTGATAAAACTCGGTCTTTGCCCCCTCATCCGGCAGGCCGTTGAAATCATTAAAGAGGTCAATCTGTAACTCAGCAGCTTTGTCATCCTTCTCAGTACAGCGACGCAGGTCGTCAATAAGCACCTTGGGATGAACCTTTTCCTGAATATATAACGGTGGCGCATGGACCACCAGATCAGACCAGTCCTGCTCATCCTTTCCGCGCCAGACAAGCTGTGGATCAAGATCACGATTGCGGCGCTCGTATGCAACCCGAATCGGGCTCTGCTCTTCTTTCCGCATTACTGACTGAAATTCGGCAGTAGGGATGTTTTTGCGGCTTGCGTCTTCGTGCTTGAGAGTTTCGATTGTCTTTTTTGTTGTTTTCTTTTTTGCCATATTTTTATCCTTCACTCATGAACTATCCATGAGGCGTTTGAGGCGTTTGTGAGTCGTTTGTATTCATGATTCCTTTGAGTCCTTTATGATGCGTTTCTTTGTTAGTACATAATGGGTGCCCTTGCCAGTGGTGCCAACTTTCTCAATAATCCCTATTGAGGAGAGCGCTTCGAGATCGCGAGTTGCCGTAGCCCTTGATATTCCAATAAACTCCTGATATTTGCTGTTTGTAATACGTCTCTGCTTTTTTAAAATATTGATGGCCTGCAACTGCCGCTCGTTCAGATCATATCCAGCCAACACCTCAGCTGTCAGCCAGTCACGCCAGATAGTTATGACAAACGAGCCGCTGCGCTGCTCAAACTCCGGTTCGGGCAGTCCTGCTTCAAGGCAAAGCTCGATCATGCGCTGGGTGCCTGAGCCGGCTTTCTCAATATACCTTGCCAGGTACATTGATTCAGCAAGCAACGGGTTGTTCGGCACAGATGGGTGGTCAGTACGCAGATCATCGAGCGTTAATGTGGCCGGGAGTCTGCCGGGGTTCCATACTTCAAGACGATCGGCAAAGAGGCGTACCTCGACCGAAGCGTTGCTATTGTAATCCCTGTGGACAAGTGCATTGACTATTGCCTCACTGACAGCGTCGGGTGGTAATTCGTAGACAGCAGGAGCTATATTGCTTTCTGATCGCACACCGACTTCCCGGTTGATCCTGGCAAGAACAAAGTCACCGGCCAAATCGGCTTGCTCGAATATGTTGCCAGAGTAAATCTGCTGAGATGCAAAAGGACGGCGATACCCGGTGCCATGGCAATGCATGCATTTTGTCTCGGCAGTTCGGTGATAGCGTTGAGGATTTGTGCTAAAAAGAAGTAATGCGGCATTGGTCGGTTTCCCGTTTTCAAGCAGATTCAGATGGGTGAGCAGCACCTCCGTCCTCGTATTAAGCTTGAGAGGAAAGCCACGTTCCCGTCTGGCTGTCTCTAAAAACTGCTCAACACGCTTGCGCGAAAGGTTCTTTAGTGTAACTCCCCGGGAAACAGATGTATCAAAAGGTGGTACACGCAGGACACCCATGCTGTCAAGCAGATCAACGAGGCTTGCATAAATCTCTGATGTCAGTGCATTAAAATCTTCTACGCGACGACGGACCAGCTCGCCGCTGGCCTTGTTGACCAGTTTTCGCATTTTAGGGGCGCGCTTTTTTTCATCAGAACCCCATACATATATCAGGCGGGTTTTCCGGTGTTTGGTTGCGTGGTCATATTCATGTTCAGTTGGGGATACTCCGTCCTGGTTCTCATTGCCGTATTCATAACCAAAAATACCGAGGTAAATATCACAGCTTTCCACTTTATCAAGATAAATCTGATCAACACGCCGGTCCCTGGCAGGCAGATCCTCAAATAGAAACACATCTGATATAAAACGGTGTAACACAGCATCGCCCAGAAGAAAGGCCTTCAAGTCCGGACGAATCTGCTTAAATTCGCTCTGCACACTGCTGATAAATATTTTCAACCGTCTGTTTTTCAGCATTTTACACTATACTTTTCAGCGTTCATAATGCTGTCGATCAGCTTATTAAATTCAGCTTCTACTTTTTTCTCAAAGTCAGCCTTGATCTCGTAGACCTCCGTGAACTCTGCAAAAGCCCATCGTCCATACTTGCCGAGGTTGTTAACTCCAGGCACCCAGTAGGTCTCCATTGTATTTTTTTTGTCCTTCGCGTCCTCTCGTCGATACCCCTTGATCTCAACGATCAGGTGCAGCGGATCATCATGGCCGTCGTCGATCAGGACGATAAAGTCAGGAATATAGATACGCATCTCCGAGCCATAGCGATACGGCACTTCCAGACCGAGGTTATGATTCTTAACATATGCCTTTACCCGCGGATGTGCTTCGACCACACGGCAGAACTCGGCCTCCCAGTCGCTATCGAGTATTACCCAGTTAATATGACAACGGCGTGTATCAGTCTGCCAGCGTTCTGTCTTTGATGTGTTGAAGTTCACGTGTATTGTGGAGCCGATGGGGTTGTAAGGAGAGAGCACGGCTTTGATAGGTTGTATATCCACAAGAGAACGAGTGATTGCTGCTGTAATGCGTTCGCAGGCCATATCTGCCAGCTCCTGATACATTAACTGTGCTGGATAAGTACCGCCCTTACAGACCAGGCAGTTATCGAGCCACTGTTTTGTAATCCGCTTTAGTTGACCGAACAGATAGAGCTTGGGCTCCTCTCCCTGGTCGCGCCATTTGGTATAAAGTAATCGTTTGGCAACATGAAACAACAGCGTGGAACGTCGCATGTCCTCAAGGTGTTCAAGATTGAGGTCAACATCTTCACCGATAATCCCGGCATTCTTTGTGATAGAAGGACCAACGAGATCCGGGGTTAGTTCAAGAATCGAATCTTCGTTAAATTCCGCCGTAAGCCGTTCCTCGGGCAGTTCGACACGGTAACCTTCGACACGGGGAAACCTGATCTCGAGGCTGTCGCGGTCAGGGCGAACGGCTTTGACCTGGATAGTCTCACGGGGCGGCTGAGGCGGCGCAATGACTGGTTTTGCCGTAAAATCAAAGGGGATACCCAGTACGTCAGCGTATTCAACATTAAAAAGATTCTCTTCATTTAAATCATACGACTGTCGACGCAGCGCACGGCCAATGACCTGCTCACATAGAAGCTGTGTGCCGAAGGCTCGTACTCCCAGGACATGAGTGACGGTGTTGGCGTCCCACCCTTCGGTAAGCATGGATACCGACACAACACATCGAATCGAGTCTCCAAGGCGGCCTTCCTTGCCGACAGTGTTCATGACTTCCCGCAGCAGGTCCTGATCAGTTATGTTCTCGGCCTGGCGGCGATCGCCGGTCCGTTCAATAATCTCACGGCGGAAACGTTCAATCTCGTCAGCTGCCATGTTTCGAAAGTTTTTGTCCAACGCATCTCCGGACTCAAGTTGTTCGCTGTCGATTAATAATGTACGCGGACGGCCAAGCTGATTGCCGTGTTCGTCCAAATTCCTGAACAACTTAAGACGCCCATTCTCAAGAGTGCTTGATCCATCTTCATTTTCACGGTGAAACCCTGATATATAATCATAGACCAGCTTGGATGTTGACGTATTATTGCAAACTACAATAAAGCATGGCGGAACTCTGATCCCGGCATCTTGCCAGAGGTTATAGGTTTTCTCGTAATGTCCGTATAGTGCTTCCAAAGCAGTTTGAAGCTCTACAGGAAGGCTCAAGGGATCAAGAGTCTTTGCCTTGCTGCGGCCTTTTTTCGGCATACGCGTACGGATATGTTCCCAGAGGTTTCTGAACTTAGGCATTTCCTCACCGGGTATGTTATCAGCAACCGGCACACGAGGAAGTTTGACGATCCCGCATTCTATGGCATCCATAAGAGAAAAATCACACATTGTCCATGGGAACAAGGTCCCCTCAGCATATCCGGAGCCACTTAGGAAAAACGGCGTTGCAGAAAGATCCATTACACGTGCAAGACCAAGCTTGCGTTTAACGATCTCAAGTCCGGATATCCAGAGCCGTGCGGCCTCGTTATTCTTCTCAGCCTCTTTTTTGTCATCTCCCTTCAGATCACCTGCGTCATCTTCTCCCGGCTTCTGTCGGTAGCAGTGATGTGCTTCATCATTCATCACCATGATATTCTTCATGCCCATCAGGTCAGGCATCACCCGCTGGAGCATCTGTCCTTCTGTCTCCAAAGTATTTAAAGCCTCGCCCCGTCCCTGAAGAAGTGAGCGTCCTCCCTTTGAAAGCTCCATCCGTTCGCGAAGTTTAAATGCGTGGTAATTAGTAATGACGATTTTTGCTCGATCCAGATCAGGGAGCATATCATTGGGTACAAGTTCACAGCTTTTATAATAGCTGTCCGGGTCATTGGGCTGAAGCACACGAAGCCGGTCACGGATTGTCAATCCGGGAGTTACAACCAGGAACCCGCGGGTAAAATATTTACTTGTTGGCCGACGTACAGCATTGATTGTCTGCCAGGCAATCAGCATGGCAATAACAGTCGTTTTGCCTGCACCAGTAGCCAGTTTCAATGCCAGGCGCATAAGCTCCGGGTTAGCATCGTTGTTTGTATTAACAAGATGCTCAATAATGCGTTTGCCGGCCTTCCCGGCTTTGGGGGCCACCTCAGTTATCCAGATAGCGGTCTCGACTGCTTCCACCTGACAGAAGAACGGCCGAATGTTATTGAACCGATGATGCCGCCAATGCTGAAGCAGCCGAGCAGTCTCGGGTGTAACCTGCCAGTCATTCGGATTTGGTAAACTACGCCAACGATCAACATGTCGCCGTAATTCATTGATAATAGTAGTGGGGTCGTATTGTTGATCTTGAGTTGAGAGTCCTTTGCCTTCATCAAAAACAATGTGTTGTTGATTAGCTGCTTTTTTATGTTTCCTGGGCTTTGGGATTGGCGTGATAAACTCCACACTGCGGCGGTTCTGGATAATTTGTTGAGTCGGCTGCCCCTGTTCATCAAGCTCCCAGTGTCTCGTTGGGTAATCGTATGGTGAGTTAAGGATAGGTTTTTCAAAGAATTGATTGTCCACGTTTACCTTTTAACTGTTACGTGTTAATTAATTGCCTGCTAAATTAGCCCTTTTATTTAGTTTTTAACGAAAATTCACCTGTTCTACAAGAACTTTATAGCGCAAAAAGGAGAAAGCCGCCGATAGTCGGACATCGTGCGTTGTTCGTATTAAATACAATGGCGATGGCCATTGTATTGTTTCTTGCAGCATTACAAGAGGATAAAATGCTTTCTAACGATTTACTCAATGCTTTGAGTGATTTTACTCAGAATTATGGGGAAATGTAAAGGAAAATGGATGTGAATGTAAGAATTGACGGTGGTGTATGGAGAGGATCGTGTCCATAAAGATTCTCGTAACGGGTACTAAGCCCGCAGGCAAGTCCATCAATAATGAGTCTGTTTTTAGTCTTTCAGGATTGAGGGGATGGACTTTATTTGCAAGGCAACAAATCCTGCTGTTATGCAATACTAAATATAACAACAGGGATGGATATTTAATGGAATTTTTTACAGATTTCGGTTATCCGGGTCTTTTTTTAGCCTCATTCTTGGCAGCCACGATACTGCCTTTGAGCTCGGAGGTCGTGCTTGGTTACCTTTTGGCGAATGGTTATAACCCGGTGATGACCGTGAGTGTGGCAACATTCGGGAATGTTCTGGGTGCATGTCTGAATTATGCGGTCGGACTGTGGGGCAGTGGTTTATTTATTCGCAGGATATTAAGAATATCCGAGGATGAATTTGCAGGGGCAAAAAAGAGGTTTGAGAAATACGGTGTTGCCAGCCTGTTATTTGCGTGGGTTCCGATTATTGGTGACCCCCTGACCTTTGCCGCGGGTGTTTTAAAGATAAATATTGCCGTATTCCTGGTGCTGGTGACAGCAGGAAAGCTGATCCGTTATTTTGTTGTCGGGTATGCTGTCCTGTAAGAGGTGTTGAAATGAAAAAAATATCCTGATAAGAGGGAGGTTTGCGATAGATGACCAAACCCTGGCAAACCATTGACAGCAATGACACCGCTGATGGTCTTCTTGAACTCAGGCAAAGGAACGGGTCTGATTTTCTTATAACCATTGACGGCCGTGTGCTGATGAACTCCTGGTCCAGCAAATCCGAGGTGCTGCTTTCGAAACTGGCCTGCAAGTTCCTGAACAATAAAAAAGCCCCCAGGGTACTCATTGGAGGGCTGGGGATGGGCTGTACCCTGAAGGCAGCGCTTGATGAGCTTCCCGGTGATGCCCGTGTTGTTGTGGCTGAACTTAACCCGGTGGTTGTCAGATGGTGTTGCGGGCCCATAGCTGCACTTACCGGCGGGGCAGTTGATGACCCCAGGGTTACCGTAGAGATTGCTGATGTGGCATCACTGATCCGCAAGAGTGCAATGAACGGCAGAGACAATCGGTTTGATGCCATTATTCTTGACCTCTATGAGGGGCCCTTTGAGGCTGCCAAAGAAAGGGGTGACTATTTATATGGGGATACTGCCCTGGCGATGAGCGGCTCAGCCCTGATGCCCGGGGGGGTGTTTGCCGTCTGGTCTGAAGATCCGGATAAGGCATTTGAGAGGCGCCTTGTCCGTGCCGGTTTTACCTTTAAGCGGCATCGGCCAGGCAGGGGGAGCAGGCATGTTGTGTATATTGCAGGGAAATCCGCTGTTTCTTCATAAAGATATTAGCTATATTTAGCTGCATTGTAGTAAACTTACGGTCAAGTTTAGCAGATGAACTGAAAATACAGGAACAAAGGAGCTGAAAATGGCAGAAGCAAAGGGATTGAACAAACCGGTAAAGCTGAAAAATGATTTGGCAGGTCTTCTGGGAGCAACCGAGCTTCCCAGAACAGAGATAACCAAGAAACTATGGGAGTATATTAAGGCAAATAAACTTCAGACAAAGACTGCAAATGGAAAGCCTGAGAATGCAGGCAAGTTCATTGTGGCTGATGCCAAATTGCTGCCGATCTTCAAAAACACAAAATCCAAAAGCAAATCAGGCAAGGTCACGGACCTTACAAAGCTGAAAGAGGGCCAGACAATCGACATGATGCAGATGGCTGCCATTGTCGGGGCAAATATAGAGTAAGGGATAAGGTTAATAGGCTGAAGGAAGAAAGTAGAATAGACTGAAGGTTGAAGGCTATAGGCTGAAGGAAGAATGTAGGATAGGATTCAGGATTTCCTTCAGCCTTCAGCCTTCAGCCTAAATACCTATACCTATACCTATACCTATA
The DNA here is from genome assembly GCA_036244995.1 of bacterium. Classification (GTDB taxonomy): domain Bacteria; phylum Nitrospirota; class Thermodesulfovibrionia; order Thermodesulfovibrionales; family JdFR-85; genus BMS3Bbin07. The sequence goes on from BTTF01000005.1 coordinate 12,817, forward strand.
CCTATACCTAAAAACAATGCGTGATCACACAAAACTTAGGGCCTTTGAGTTAGCTGATGAGGTAGCGCTATTAGTTTATCGATTCACAGCAAGCTTTCCAAAAGAAGAACTATATGGTTTGACTTCTCAAATGAGACGGGCAGCGGTTTCTATTCCTTCTAACATAGTAGAAGGTTGTGCTCGTGAAAGCCAGGCAGATTACCTTAGATTCCTTAATATTGCCTTCGGATCATTAAGGGAATTGCACTATCAGGTAAGTTTATCTAAGCGCCTGGGCTTCTTTCACAATCAGGATTTGTCCCTGATTGAGCCAAAGATTATCGAGACGGAAAAGGTTTTGAATGGCTTGATTAAAGCGCTAAGTGATGTCTAAGCAAAGGTTAATAGGCTGAAGGAAGAAAGTAGGATAGGATCCCTGATTTACTTCAGTCTTCAGCCTTCAGCCTAAATACCTGATCCGCTAAACACCTGATCATTTGCCCCTCCCGGCAATCCAGATTGTATGGCGCCCACCGCGGGAACCGCGCTCCCTTACGCAGACCTCATCTACATCAAAGCCCGACCTGCGAAGACGCCTTGCAAAGGCTCGGTCAGGGGCTGCTGACCATACAGCAAGTATCCCCTCGGGCCGAAGCGCTGCAAAGGATGTTTCAAGTCCTGCCTGTGAATATAGCCGGTCATTGCCCTCCCGCGTCAGTCCCTCGGGTCCGTTGTCCACGTCCAGCAGAATAGCATCATATGCCCTCTTCTTCTGCTTCAGCACATGTCCCACATCAGTTTCCCTTACAGTGACCCTGCTGTCCTGAAGAGGGTTGCCGGACAGGTCTGCAAGAGGCCCCCTGTTCCACTTCACTACTGCGGGTACTAATTCGGATACAACAATACGGGCATCAGGGCTGAGACATTTAAGCGACGACGCCAATGTAAATCCCATACCGAGCCCCCCTATCAGTATCCGGGGACTGCTGCGTCCTGCAATCCTTTCACTGGCAAGCTCGGCCAGGGCTTCCTCTGATCCATGAGCACGGCTGTTCATAAGCTCATGACCGTTCACCCTTATAGAAAATTCTTCGCCGCGTCTGTACAGGCAAATCTCCCCTCCATTTCCGGGCACCTGTGCGCATTCGAGCCGTTCCCACGGGATCATGAATGCCTCATCCTTGTTTTTCCATGCTAATCAATCTCTATTATCAGACCGCAGTCTTCACATCTGTATCTCACTCTTTCCGTCTCTTTTGCTGCAACTTCTTCAAAATCAAACTGTTTATTGCCGTTTATTTCGTAACATTCAGGACAATAGCCCCCTCCAAGTTCGTCGGCCTTTATCGTCAAGTGGCAGCGCCGGCAGCGCAGCACGTTTTTTTTGTCGGTCAGTAGTTCGAGGATGGTGTGTTTGCATGAAGACACAATGACTTTTATCCCCGGCTCGTAATTTTAATAAGGTGGTATCCGAACCGGGTCTTGATCGGGCCGTGCACTTTTCCAACTTCCTCGCTGAATACAACTTCGTCAAATTCCTTTACCATCTGTCCAGGTGAAAATTTGCCCAGGTCTCCGCCCCGCTGTCCCGAAGGGCACTGGGAATGCTCCTTTGCCATCCGGGCAAAATCAGCTCCCTCGTCAATCTGTTTCATGATGTTTGAGCATTCTTCCTCAGTCTTTACCAGAATGTGACTTGCAGCAGCTTTAGCCATTGTTTTCTCCTTTTTATGGTGATTTTGTTAATCATATTGCCTGTTTTATTTCCTTTATCCCGATTTTGCCTTCTACGAGCAATTCCTTCCTGATCTTTGTAAGTTTTTTTACCCTGTCTTCAACCTTCAATGCAAGGCCTTTGTCCCCTATCTTCTTTTTTAAAACCAGTTCCAGAGGCGCCTTTCCTCTTAAATATTTCGAGCCCCGGCTGCCGCCCTTATGCTCTTCGAACCTTCTCTTCACGTCAGTTGATATCCCCGTATACAGGCTCCCGTCTTTGCACCTTATTAAATACAGAAACCATATCTCCATTCTATAAAGCGGCACCGTCAATGTGGAGTGTCATTTGCAAATCTCTTTGACTCGTCCCACCTCTCCACTATCTAATTTTACCTTTATGCCATGAGGATGCGAAGGAGAATTTGTCAGGATATCCTTAACAACTCCTTCAGTTAATTTACCGCTTTTCTGGTCCTGTTTTAATACTATCCTGACCCTAATGCCTTGCGTTATATTTAATCTTTTTTCCCCGTCCATAACAATATTATATCCTCCACACTATTATAATAGCCATTGATTTTTTACAAGGGGTGCTGTCACCCATTTGTTCAGATATAAAAGGGGACGGGTTACTTTTTACGTTCCAGCTTTAGCAAAGGCTATAGGCTGGGGTCAGTATTGAATCCTGATACTGACAGCCTCATCCTGAATTTTTCGCTATGCCTATGCGCTTTCCCCTCTGCCCTGCGTGTTGCAAATAAAGGCTTAATCGCTTATTATATGGAGATAAATTTCCTGTTCTGACGGATAAATTTCGATAGGTGAGAGAGATGAAGACAAAACACGTTTGTATAACAGGTGATTCCGGAAGAATGGTTTAAAGGAGCAAATCGGCTTTAATGATTCATGCGAAGAGTATATAAACAGGCTCAATACAAACATATAACCATTAATTCGGGAGAAGGATGAACAGAAAAACCGTAATAATATTACTCTTGCTACTCTCCATTCCACTTGCCGTATATCTCCTGATGCCTTCTGATGCAAAGAGGATCAGGAAGCTTGTTTGGGAAGGCAGGGAGGCAGCAATACAAAAGGACCTTTCAGGGGTGATGAGCCCGGTCTCCTATAATTACAGGGACAGGTATGGCTTTTCGTACCTCAATCTCAAAGAAACCCTGAAGCGGCTCTTTAAAAATTATGATTCCTTTGAGATTGATTTGAAGCGGTTGCGCGTTGAGGTTGATTCTAAAGACGGAAAGGCCAGGGCAAAGTTTCTGCTCAAGGCTGTTGGAATAAAAAACGGCGACAGGGAATACATACTTGGCTCAGAGGAGGTCTATGAGTCGGTTTTTCTTACACTTAAAAAAGAGCGGATGAAATGGATGGTGGTGGAAACCTACCTGCCTACCAGAGAAGGATTAATCTTTTGAGATTAGCTATCTCCTCCGGAGTACCCAACCCTGCTACCATCTTCAGCCTGTAATCCCTGAACTGCTTTACCACAAGCCCCTTTAAGGGGTCTGCCTCCACCCCGATTGCACCGCTCAGGTCTGTTCTGAAAACATTAATTCCCGAGAGCCTCTGCAGGGTGGCCCTGTGGGGATGGCCGTAGGGATTTCCAGCCCCCACACTTATGATTGCCGCTTCGGGACTGACTGAAACAAGGAATGCCCTGGTGGTTGATGTCTTGCTGCCGTGGTGTGCAACCTTCAGCACGTCACTTGGGAGATATTTTTTGAGTTCAACTATGGACTCTTCGGCATCAGCCTCGATGTCGCCGGTTAACATGACCTTGAGGTCTCTATCCTGAAATCTCAACACCAGCGAGTAATTATTATCTTCAGCCTCGGAAACGCTGTAATAACCCCTCCGGGGATGAAGGACGAGGAATCTGCTTTCACCGGAGGTCAGAATATCGCCACCCTCTAACTGTCTGTGGAGGATATCATGCCCTAACTGCGGGCTGTACCTTAGAAGCCCGTTATCCCACACCTCCCTTACCGTAGTGGAGCTTAGCAGCTCCCACAGGCCCCCTGAATGGTCTTTGTCTGCATGAGTTATGACCAGGGCATCCACCGCCTTGATACCTTTGTACCTGAGAAAGTCCTTGACTTCCCTTCCCGTGTACCCGGTGTCCACGACAATCGTCCTGCCGCCTGAGGTCTCAATCACCGCTGCGTCACCCTGGGCAACATCAAGGAATGTTACCTTTGGAAGGGTTCGGTCAAGAGAGGTAAAGGTCAAAATGACGGTTGCTGCAAGGGCTGTTGTGCTTAAAATGAACCATTTCCACCTCTTCCTCAGGGCAAAATATATTGCAGGATAGATGAAGAAGAGGGTTATTGCCGGAAAGGCCCCAACGGAAAGGGTTGTATTTTTAAATCCGGAGATATAGACGACTGAAGAATTCACAATATCCACCATACCCTGAAGCATACCCTGAAGGGGGAAATACCCTGTTACAAGATATATAATCCCTCCAAATACACCGGCCGGCAGGATCGAAAAGCAGATAACAGGCGTGAATATCAGATTTGCAGGCAGACTGAGTGTTGAGATGGTATGGAAATAATAAAGAATGAGTGGTGAGGCCCCAATCAATGCACCTGCAGTAACTAAAATCAATATCAAGAAATTCTGCAACGCCGGTTTAAACCTGTCCTGCTGAATATACCCTTCAAAAGTCTCCAGGGTAACCCCTATAAAGAAGACGGCAAGGAAGGAGAGCTGAAAAGAGATGGTTTTCAGGGATTCGGGGTCTAAAAGAAGGATAACAGTCGCTGCAAGCAGAAGGCTGTTAAGCCACTGACCTTTTCTGCCGATCAGGAGGCCCAGGAGGAAAATGTTTATCATGAGGAAGGACCTCATTGCAGGGATGCGTCCGCCTGACAGGAGGAGGTAGAGCAATATAAGCGGGAAGGTCAGAATGGCGGCAATCTCGTCAAGACTCAGCCTGACGGTCAGCCGTACAAGCCATCCGTAGGGCAGCCACCTTGCCGAATATCTGATGAGAAAGAAGATCAGAAGTGTAAAGAGGGCAAAGTGAGTACCCGAGATGCTCATGAGGTGGGCAAGCCCTGTCCGGGCATATGCGGCGTAGAGCATATTGTTGCTGCCTTCCCTGTGACCGATTACTATGGCTGACAGCAGGAAGGCCGCATCCGGGCTGAAGTTTGTCCTGAAATAATTATACAGCCTCCACCTCATCCGCTGCGGAAACCATTGTATGGATTTTTCCCTGCTCAACAACAGGGTGCCGTCTGTCTTCAGAAACATAACGCGGGGTCCCGGTTCCTGCTTCCGGGGTTTATGCGTGGCCCCTTGATGCTCCTGGAGGCAAACCCCTGAAGGAGTGAGCCCGGCATCAGGGGCCGGTCTGCTGATAGAAAGGTCTTTAGTCTTGCCTCCGGATACCTGAGCTGAATCTCCTGAAGGTATCCCCTCTCTGTAGTAACAGGCAGTCCCGAGACAACACCTGAAAAGGGTTGCAGTTGTCTTGTCTTGAATGAGTGGGTAATGCGGGACTCGTCTGGTGCTGTCCCGGCAGGTTCATATCTGCCCTGCGCATAGCCGAAGGCAACAAGCGCTATGGCTGCATATACAAAGACATGCCTGCCGTTGTTTTTGTAAAGGACTACGAACAGGAGGGAAAAAAGAAAGAGGGCTGCCGTGGGGAAAAACTGATAGAGGTAAAAGGCGCCAATCCCTGAAATAAAACATATATATGGCAGGGCTGCGGTCATTCCAGGAGGCGCTTACCTAATCCCATAATCCCATAATCCTTAATCCCTTAATCCCTTTTAATCCTTACTGCTTGCCGATACAATTGTTTTTACTATTCCGGCGGCAACGGCCTGTATCGTCTCCCTGTCACTACCTTCAACCATGACCCTTACCTTCTGTTCAGTGCCGGAGGGCCTCACAAGCACCCTGCCTTTTCCGTCGAGTATCTTTTCAGCCTCTTTTATCTTCCTGATAACCCCGGTATTTTTAATAACGTCTTTCTTCTTCACCTTTACATTTTCGAGAATCTGGGGATAGAGGAATATATCGGAGACCATCTCCGAAAGTGGCGCTCCTGTTTTCTTCATGAGATAAAGCATCTGCAGCGCGGTAACAGGACCGTCTCCGGTTGTATTATAATCAAAGAATATTATATGCCCCGACTGCTCCCCGCCAAGGTTGTAGCCTCCCCTGAGTATCTCCTCAACCACAAACCTGTCTCCCACGTCTGTCCTTATGAGTTTTATCCCCTTTCTCTGAAGGTAATGCTCAATCCCAAGGTTGCTCATAACTGTTGCAACCACGGCATCATTTTTCAGTTTGCCCTCTTTTTTCAGTGCCACCGCCCAGATAGCCAGGACCTTGTCTCCGTCCACCTCCCTGCCCGTCTCGTCAACAAAGAGGGTCCTGTCGGCATCCCCGTCATGAGCAACCCCGATATGTGCGGCATTGCGCAACACCTCTTCTTTAAGATGGGCAAGATCAGTGGAGCCGCAGCCATGATTGATATTCGTGCCGTCGGGATTGTTGTTTATTGTAATAACCTCTGCTCCCAGTTCGGTCAGTACCTCCGGGGTAATCTTGTACGCCGCCCCATTGGCACAATCCACCACTACCCTCAGGCCCTCAAGATTCACTCCCTTCGGGATTGTGGATTTTATGAATTCTATGTACCTTCCGGTTGCATCCTCAAGCCTGTAAGTCTTTCCTATGGATGCTCCTGTAGGTCTTTTTGCAAGAAAGGCATCATCCCTGACCAGGGCTTCTATCTCTTTTTCCACCTTGTCAGGAAGTTTGAACCCGTCAAACGAGAAAAACTTGATCCCGTTATCCTCAAAAGGATTATGTGATGCAGAGATGACGACTCCTGCATCAAGTCTCATGGTTCTTGTCAGGAAGGCTATACCCGGAGTGGGTATGGGACCTACAAGGATGACATTCATCCCCATGGAACATATTCCCGATGTCAGGGCGCTCTCTATCATATAGCCTGATATGCGGGTATCCTTGCCGATAAGAACCAGGTTCCTGCCCTTGTCTTTTCTCAATACCCTTGCTGCAGCCATGCCCACCTTCAGTACGATTTCCGGGGTCATGGGGTTTCTGTTTACGCGTCCACGGATGCCATCAGTTCCAAAAAGTTTCATTTTTTTGTTCCTTCCTTGATAATGATGTGTACCTCTACTTTCTCTGTCATTAATCTTGCAGCAGGTATATCCGATACTATATTGACCTTGCTTATGCTGTTTTCATCGAGTCCGGAGACATCTACGGGTTCGGTCCTGACAAAGGAGATTTTTTTCAGCATACTCTCAGGTCCTTCTACTTCCACCTTCCCGGGTTTTATAACTATCCGACTTATATATTTCCCGGGCGCCGGCTCTCCGGAAATGTCGGGTTTGACCGGTACCTTCTTCCTGACAGTCCTGTCAAGAACGATATGCACCTTTGGGGGGGTTACGTTGGAGATTGTAAGGGCGGGCGGCACCTTGATATTGCGCTTTTTTATCCTGTATTCCCCACGTCCGGGCTGTGCGTCTTTCAGGTCTACATAAACCCTCAGGTCTTCAGGCTTGATCGACCTGAGTACCACTTCACTACCAAAGAGACTCACCCTGACCGTATCACGGTCCTTTTTTACTAACTCATAACCCGGGGGGATATTTATGTATTCTATGGGAACTTCACGGGTGATTTCGGATACTCCCCTGCCGGATATCAGGAACCAGAGGATTATAGCCAGGCAGAGAGCGAGTATCTTCAGCCCGAGGTTTTTAAAGAGTAAATCCCTCATTTCCTCCCCTTCTTTCTTTCTGTGAACATATCAGTGAGTATATCGCGCAGGTGTCCCATATCCATGTGGGTCTCCAGCTCTCCATTAACGGCAAAAGAGATCATGCCTGTCTCCTCTGAAGTAGTTATGGCAACGGCATCGGTCTCCTCGGTTATCCCGATTGCCGCCCGGTGTCTCGTGCCCAGGGAGCGGCTTATATCCGTCCTGAAGGTTATGGGCAGAAAACATCCTGCCGCCACTATTCTGTCAATCCTTATAATGACTGCTCCGTCATGCATGGGTGAGCTCGGATGAAAAATGCTGAGGAGTATCTCTTTTGAAACCTTTGCATCAAGCGGAGTCCCGATCTCTATAAAATCCTTAAGTGACGTATCCCTTTCAATTACAATCAGGGAGCCTATCTTTCTGCTGGACAGGGCCACCGTAGCCCTGACTATCTCTTCCAGGGACTTCAGTTCGGAGGCCGAGGTAAGGGAAGGCAGGAAAGAGGTCTCTCCCATCTGGGCAAGGGCCTTTCTTATCTCCGGCTGAAAGAGGATTATCAGTGCAAGGACAACCTGTGCCCATAAGCTCTGTATAATCCAGTACATGGTATGAAGCTTGAGGTAACTGGAAAGGAAAAAAGCGCCCAGCAGGACACCGAGCCCGATGAGCATCTGGACGGCCCTTGTGCCGTTTATAATCAGAAGTACTCTGTACAGGACAACAGCTACAACAATAATGTCCAGTATATCCTGCCATCTCAGATGTCTCAGGGCTTCTACCATATCCCTCCAGGGTAACAGTATTTCCTGCTGTTGATTTCATATCCGCGTTGTCTGAAGCCGTGAAGAAACGTCAACCGTATATAAAAATTAAGGAAATAATAACATTTTAACATAAAACCTGTGTTTGACAAAAAAACGGGCTTCAATTAATATAGAAATCATGCCTTTTGATAACCATACCGGTTCGATGACACTAAAAACCGGAAGAAGTCACAACATTGCAATACTGCTCACTCTCCTTTTCCTGAGTCTGATCCTTGACCAGAAAAGTAAGGCCTGGGGGGCTTCTGTTAATGAGACCCTCCTTGCAGGCGCTGATCAGAATGTAATAGCTAAGGTCATAGACAAGCTCCCCCTCTTTGGCCGGACATTCAACCCATTGTCGGTTTTTTCAATAGAAGATACCCTGCTATCAATATCTGCAACAGAGCTTAGCCCCGATCTATGCAGGCAGTCCGGGCTTACCACTTCGGGGGATACGGAGGTCCATCTTCAGGAGACGGAGTCCCCTCAGGTGCAGGAATTTGTCCTCCTTGCCTCCTATAAAGATGATGATTCGGCAAGGGACAGGGTAGACAGGCACATATACCTGTATACAACAAAAAAAAGAAAGACCTTTGCAACATGGCTTCAGCGCTCGGGTAGATACCTTAATACGATCAAGGCCATCCTTAAGGAGAACGAGCTTCCCGCAGACCTTGTTTATCTACCCCTTATAGAGAGTGGTTACAGTACGGATGCACGCTCAAGCGCCCATGCAGTGGGCCCCTGGCAGTTCATGCAGTCAACCGGAAAGAGCTATGGCCTCAAGACGGATTACTGGAGAGACGAGAGGCAGGATCCGATTAAATCCACTGTTGCGGCAGCACGTTATCTGAAAGACCTGTATAACCAGTTCGGTTCGTGGTCACTTGCCCTTGCTGCCTACAATGCAGGTGAGGGAAATATAAGGAGGGCGCTCCGCAAGAGCAGGTCTGACAATTACTGGCATATCATCAGGACCAGATACCTGAAGAGAGAGACGAGGAATTATGTATCAAAGTTTATAGCAGCAGGGATAATCGCATCCGAGCCGGATAAGTATGGGTTTACCGATATAGATTATCATGAGCCGATGAAGTTTGAGGCGGCGGAGATTAAGAGTCCTGTGTCGCTGTCATTTATAGCTAAGTGTACCGGTTCCACGGTAAAGACGATAAGGGGACTGAATCCCGAGCTGAAGAGATGGTGTACCCCCCCTGACCTCAAGACTTACAGGGTTCGTGTACCTGACGGAACGGGTAAGCGGTTTAGCGAATGTTTCAATAATGCCACTCCCGAAGAGAGAATGCCGAAGGTTCCCTATATCATTAAAAAGGGGGATACATTGTGGGACCTTGCAAATAGCTTTCACTTTACGCGTAAGGAACTCTATGCCCTTAATAATGGCATTAACCCCAGGAGGTTAAGACCCGGCTCCATCATCTTCCTCCCCCCAACTAACGGGACCTATGTAACGGACCCCAAGCCGAAGACGCCCTATATCATAAAAAAAGGGGATACACTGTGGGATATTGCGAAGAGATTGCGCATCACGCGTAAGGAACTCTATGCCCTTAATAAAGAGATCAAACCTGAGAGGTTGAGGCCGGGCTCGATTATTTATCTGCCCCTGAAAAGATAGCTTCAGCAACCCGGATTCAAGTTTTTAAGGTTTCTTCTTTTTAGTTGTTCCCTTATCAGCTTTATTATCCTTATTGTTTTTATTATCTTTCATCTTTTTTTCTGTTTCCTTTTTTACCTCTGTAACGGCAAGTTGAGAATAAGGCGACTGGGGATAGTCCCTTGCAAGCTGTTCATATTTTTTGAGTGCCTCCTTCTTCCTGCCCATTCCCTCAAGGATGCTTGCTGAATCATGAAGGGCAACGTCTTTCAGAAACGGACTTGTCCTGAGACTATATAGAGTGTCGAGTGTCTTGAGCGCCTCCTCTTTCCTGCCCTCTTTCATCTGGATTGCCGCAATCTTGTAGTATGCCAGCGGGAGAAGGTCTTTGTTGCCTGAATACTTTTTTGTAAATTGCTCCAGGGTTTTCAGTGCATCTTTATTCTGCCCAAGCGCAAACTGTGTGTTTGCAATGTAAAGGAGGCGGATGGGTGAGCTTTTCTTATCGTATGCCTCCTGGAATTTTTCCAGGGCTTTTTTCAAGGCATCCTCATTCACTTTCTTGCCATCTTCCTGATAGAGGTTGTGGTAAAGCTTATATCCCTTATATTGAAGGGTTGCTGCCTGTTCGGTAAGCTTTTTGTTATAAAAGAACAGACCTGTCACTATAGCGATGAACAGGACCGCCAAAGCCGCACCCATATATACGGTCTTTTTGTTCTCAAGATAGTAATCGACAAACTTTTCATAGAGAGAGATGACCTCTCTCTCTGCAACATTCCTTTTCTTCACACGTTTCTTTATTGGTTTAGGCATTAATCTCCTCCCTGTAAAAAGACAGATTTAACTATTTCTTCAGATGTGGCGAATACCCTGTTCAGGACAGTTGTATCAAGTCCTGCCGCGAGTATAATTTTTTCTGCAAACCCTCGGGCTATAAGGTCTCCCGGAGAATGTGCATCGGTATTAATAACGAGCCTGGCACTGTACTGCTGCGCAAGTCGTGCCACGTGTCCGTTTGACAGGCAATGACCCTTTCTTGCACTCAACTCAAGGACAACGCCCTGTGCTGCGGCATACTTTACATCTTCTTCATCTATAAGCCCCGGATGACTCAGGATATCGGCTCCTCCGGCAATGGCTGCCCGGTTGGTCCCCTCCTGAACAGGCTCCACCAGGGTCTCACCATGCACAACAACAATCAGAGCCCCAAGTTTCCTTGCCTTTTTGATACCTTTTGCTATGAGTTCAGGTGGAAGATGGGTAAGCTCAGCCCCCGGAATAACCCTTACGGGCTGTATGGCATTAAGCTCATCGGCAATCTGTACAAGCCTTGGAATAATAAAATCCATATTTGATGAATCCATATGGTCAGTGATCGCCATCGCCCTGTAACCCTTCACCCGTGCCCTTCTTACAAGTTCAGAGGGGATAAGCTCGCCATCGCTGAAGAGGCTATGTGTGTGGAGGTCTATCATTGGGAAACCGGTTTTTGCATTTCAGGTGTTCTGTATTGCCTGTTAACCATTACCTGTCGCCTGCTCCTTTATAGCCGCTGCAGCTTCTTTAAAATCCTCTACAGTTACGATTGAATAAAAAGGATACCCCTTTGCCTCTATATTTTCACGGCCTCTCTGTTCACACCTGTCAAGGAGGGCCATAACGGCAATTATTTCCAATTTATACGCTTCAGCTATCTCTATGGCCTTTATGGTTGAAGCCCCGCTTGTTACAACATCATCGACTATAATTACTTTATCTCCCGGACCAACATTACCCTCTATCTGAAGGCCCATACCGTGTTCTTTAGGCTCTTTTCTTATTACAAATGCCTCGATTGGGTCCTTGACATCATAGGAGTAGCGTGCTACGGCTATTGCTATAGGGTCAGCGCCCAGGGTAAGTCCCCCGATTGCCTTTGGCGAAAGGTTGAGCTCCTTTATCTTCTCATTAAAAAGTTTACCAAGCAGGAATTGTCCTTCGGGGGTATAGGTAATCTTTTTGAGATTAAAGTAATACCGGCTCATAAGACCTGAGGACAGACGAAACACGGGACTTTCACTATATTTAAAGGCATATTCTCGTATAAGTTTAATTAACCGCTCTTTGTCACCCATCGTACCTCCAATCGTGTTAACTTTTTAACTTAACTCATTAAGAATAGTTTCTTCAAGCCCTCGCTTGAGGTCATACTCCGGCTGCCATCCCAGTATTGCCTTTGCCCTCTCAATATTCAGGGCACTCCTCCTGAGGTCTCCGGACCTTGCAGCACCCTTTTGCGGGGTGTCAAACATGGCATCCCTTGCGTATCCATGTCTCCTCATTATCTCCAGTATCGTCCTGTAAAGTTCACCTGTGGTGGTCTCCCTTGAAGTGCCGATGTTCACGGCGTCTCCGGAGCCTTTTTTTAAGGCAAGTATATTGGCCCTGACAATATCCCCGACATAACAGTAGTCCCTTGTCATGCCGTCGGGTTCATCAGGATAATGGTATATCACCGGCAGCTCTCCATTTCCGAGTTTGTTCATGAATATGGAAACCACTCCTGCCTCGGCATGGGGTACCTGCCTGGGACCGTAGACGTTTGCATAACGGAGAACAGTATAATCGAGGTTGTGTTGATGCTTGTAAAACCCGAGATAGTTCTCCGAGGTCAGCTTTGTTATGGCATAAGGAGAGAGCGGCAGTGGCTGGTCTGTCTCGGAGATTGGAATATTTTCCTTTTCACCGTAAATCGCCCCTCCGGAAGAGATGAAGATGAATTTCCTTGTTTCGTATCTGACGGAATTCCGAAGGAGATTTATCAGCCCCATTATATTTACATCGGCATCAAACGCAGGGTCTTCCACAGAGGCTGGAACCGACATTTGCGCAGCATGGTGATTTACTATATCAGGTCTTTCGATCTCAAAGACCTTGCTCATCTCTGCAGAGCGCACATCGAGGAGATAAAACCGTGCTTCCGGATTGAGATTTCCCAGCCGTCCTGTATAAAGATTATCAACAACAACCACTTCATGACCTTCACGGACATAGCCATCCACCACATTGGAGCCGATAAACCCCGCACCACCTGTAACGAGTATCTTCATGATACCTCCTTATACCTGATTATCAGAGATAAACCCCGGATGTCAGAAGCTTGAATATCAGGATAAAACTAATAAATAATAACATAACAGCAGCCCTTTTCTGTTCCTTCCTTTAAGTGTATGAAATGAAAAGAATCGGGAAACAGGGGGGCTCAACACTTGACATTTAAGTGTAGCCGGGCCGGGAATAGAGTTACCGGAAAGAGAAAGCCTCCTGATGTGGTAACGATAACAAAAGAAATGTCAAATGTTGAGACCTGACCCCTCGTTTTAGCAATCAGCGCATTGAGGATATCTGAAGTCCGGCTACTCCAAAGAGTATAAGACAAATATAAAAAAGCTGAAGGAATCTGTAAGGTTCATCAAAGAGGAGAATCCCTACAACGTTACTGCCGGCAATCGCAATACCCGTCCAGATGGCATATGTAATACCCACGGGCAGGACCTTTAATGACAGGGAGAGGAAGAAAGCGGCCCCTGCACCGAACATGGCATAGGAGAGCATTGGTAATAAACGGGTAAACCCCTCTGTGAACTTGAGGCTGAATATCCATCCAACCTCCAAGACTCCGGCTATAATCAGATAAACCCAGTGCATTGAAGGTTTCAGACGTCACTCATCACGGTTTCCCTGTGCTGCCGGCGCAGCTTCCTGAGGGAACTCAGTTCACTTTCGTAAACCCGTTTAACCCCGTCTCCCATGGCCTTCTCAATATCCCTGATGTTTCTTATAAGCCGGTGCATCCCGATAATCTCTACTGAAGCTGCCTGATCCGTCCCCCACATTGCCCGGTCAAGGGTGATATGACGTTCAACAAAGGAGGCCCCGAGAGTAACGGCCGACCATGTTGGTGCAAGCCCTATCTCGTGTCCTGAGTAGCCGATCGGCACGGCAGGAAACATCTCCCTCAGTGTCTGGAGCATCTTCAGATTCAATTCATCCAGGCCACAGGGATAGGTAGATGTGGAATGGGCTATCAGGAGGTCCTCTGTCCCGACAACCTTTACTGCATCCGATATCTCCTGCATGGTCGACATACCTGTGGATATGATAACGGGCCTGCCGGTCAACCTCATCCTTGAAAGCAGCGAATGGTCTGTTAATGCTGCTGATGGGGCCTTATGAAGGGGCGGGGAAAACTCTTCAATAAAATCAACGGACTCCTTATCCCAGCACGAGGCAAACCAGTCTATGCCCTTTGCCAAACAATACTTTATAAGCTCTTCGTATTGAGGGCGGCTGAACTCGACCCTGTGTCTGTATTCAATATAGGTCATCCTTCCCCACGGGGTATCCCTCTCAATATGCCACTGGTCTTTTGGAACACATTTTTCAGGTGTCCGTTTCTGGAATTTAACGGCATTGCAACCGGCAAAGGCCGCACCGTCTATTAATTTTTTTGCCACCTCCATTGAGCCATTGTGGTTTATGCCTATCTCGCCAATGACGTAAACCGGTTCACCATCACCTATAAATCTGTCCTTCAATCTTACCTTTCTCATAGTGTCACCTCTTTTTAAAAAGTATGATCATCTCGGCAAAATCCCTGAACGCACCATTGCCGCCGGTGTTGTTACAGACAAAATCCGCAATATCCCTGACAGATGCAATTGCATCGGCAGGGCAGGCGGAAAGCCCCACCATCTCCATTACCGCGATATCGTTTACATCATCCCCTATGTATGATATCTCTTCACTGCCCAGATTCCTCCTGGCCATAATCTCCTTTAAGGCCCCGGCCTTATCCCTGACGTTCAGTTTCACCTCTCTTATCCTGAGCTTCTCGGCACGTTTCTTGACAGCGCCCGAGTTTTCACCTGTAATAATTCCTGTCTCTACATTCACAAGCTCCCTCAGCCGTTCAACACCCATGCCATCCCTGATGGAGAACCGTTTTAACAACTCCCCGTCTTCAGAATAAAATACGCCCGCATCAGTCCATACACCGTCTACATCACTTATCAGGAGCTTTATCTTCTCTGCTTTTTCCTTCAGACTGTGCCTCATATAACAACCAGCCCCCCGTCAATTATCATGTTTGCACCCGTCATGTAGCCGGATGCATCGCTTGCCAGAAAGACAATCGCTCCCCTGTAGTCCGAACTCCTTGCCATCCTGCCAAGCGGAGTCTTCCGGGAATAGTTTTCTATAAAGTGCCCGGCCTGCGAATTTTCAACACCTCCGGGTGAGAGGGCATTTACACGTACACCCGATCGCCCCCAGTAAGATGCCAGAAACCTTGTAAGGGAGAGAACAGCGCCCTTGCTTGCAGGGTAGGCAGGTGATTTGTAGAATTGCTGCTCACCCGTCGGCTTGCAGTAGATCGACTGGTCCGGGGCAACAACCCCGTATATGGATGCAATATTGATGATACTGCCCCTGCCCTGTCTTGCCATTTGTCCTCCTATAACCTGGGAGCAGAGGAATACGCCGGTTACATTTACATCCATCATCTTCTTCCACATCTGAAGCGGATAGTTTTCAAACTTCGACAATTCAGGCGCAAGGGCAGGATTCTCAAACATATCGTTGACCCCCGCATTGTTGACGAGGATATCCACCTGCCCGAACTCTCCTGACACCCGCTGAAGGAACTTTTTAATGGAATCAGCCTCAGTTACATCAAGGAAGATTCCCCGGGAAACCGAGGGGAGCGTATCTGCAAACTCCTGACAGATGTTCTCATCAAGATCAGCAACTATTACTTTTGCCCCGGCCCCTGAAAGTGCCTGGCAGTGTTCCCTGCCAAGTAGCCCGAGCCCGCCTGTTACGACCGCTACCTTGCCTTCCAGTGAAAAGTTATCCATAACCACCTACTTTCCGGGTTTTATATTGAAATCAGCCGTTTTTCTGAAGACCGGCTCAAGGGGCTCTCCCTCAAGAAAACCCATGACATTTCCCCCTGAAACAGCCTTCTTCAAAATCAGCAACACCTCACTGTACGCATTCAGTGCATACTCGATATCATCATCCGTATGACTGAAACAGATATTATGAAACCCTGACCATAAAATCCCCCGCTTTATCAGCTCCTGCTGCATGAGGGACTTCATCTCCAGGGGATTACCGGCTGATGCATCAAAAGTAACGATGCTCCGGCAGTCAAATCCGGTGCAGCGGGTATAGGGCATACATAGGTCTTCAGCAATCCTGTTGTATCCATCCTTTAATATCTTTCCCTGAAGCGAAATATACGCAGGCACATCCTTTTCCTTCATCTCGGTAATGGTCGCCTGTGCTGCCGCAAGGGAGAGGGCCTCACCGCCAAAGGTTGTAAAAAAGAAGACATCCTCCTCAAGGAGTGACATAACGTCTCTTCTGCCCGTCAGTACAGACAGGGGCATACCGTTTGCAATCGCCTTTGAGTAGCAGGCAAGGTCGGGAGTGACTGAAAAATACTCCTGAGCACCTCCAACTGCAAGCCTGAACCCCGTCCACATCTCGTCAAATATCAGCAACGTACCATTGCGCCGGCAGATATCCTGCAGGGCGTGCAGGAAGTTATCCCTCGGGGCTTCAAACACAACAGGCTCCAGGATGACACATGCGGTGTCGTCGTCAAGGGCCTCCATCACAGAACCAATATCGTTGTAGTTGAAGGTATAGGTAAGGTCCCTGACTGCCTGGGGGACACCGCTGCTTCTGCTTGTTATCCCAATATACCAGTCGTGCCATCCATGATATCCGCAGCAGAGGACTTTATCCCTGCCAGTAAAAGCCCTGGCAAGCCTGACCGCAGCGCTTGTTACATCTGCCCCGGTCTTGCTGAAGCGGACTGACTCTGCATTGGGAATTACGCCCTGTATCAGCTCCGCAACCTCTACCTCCAGGGGGTGCATCAATGAGAATGTTATCCCCTCATCGAGCTGCCTCCTGATAGCATCATCCACCGGGTCGTAACAATACCCGAGAGAGACAGGGCCTATCGCCATATCAAAATCAACAAACTCGTTGCCGTCCACATCCCGGACGTGAGAACCTTTGCCACTGACAAGATACTTTGGGGCAACTCCCTTTACATGCTGAGTGGGACCCTTGGCAAGGGTCTGGGTAACATTGGGGATTAACCCCAATGCGCGGCGATACAGCCTGTCAGACCCGGCAATATCAGGATTGGACTTTCTAAACTTTAATGTACCCGGCATATTTTTTCTGTCTCCTCCATGATTTTATCTGCTATCTTCTCTCCTGTCAGCCCCTCGTACTCAAGGATATCCTGAAGCATGGCCGGCCTGAACCACCTCTCATCCAGCCCGAAAGGAAAAACCCTGCACCTGACGTTATGTCTTAAAAACATCTCTCCCAGAATCGAGAAAAGCCCTCCGGCAAGAAAGTGGTCCTCTACGGTTACTATCAGAGATGTCTGCATTGCGGCATTTATTATCATCTCTTCATCAATGGGTTTCAGCGTCCTGAGATTGATAAGCCCTACTGACTTGCCCTCTGCCTCCAGGAGCCTCATGGCCCTGCAGGCTTCCCTGAAAAGGGTGCCGTACGCAAGAATTGTTATATCCTCTCCCGTGGAGATGACCTCAGCCCTTCCTGTATGAAAATCATTATCGTGTTTGACTGAAGCCACAAGGTCATTAAAACGAATATATGAAGGCCAGGGACTCTTCAGTATAGTCTCCAGCCCTATGAGCATATCCTCTTCATCCGACGGACAGAATACATTCATTGAAGGGATGCCCCGCATAAGTGCAATATCCTCAATGGCCTGATGGGTTGGCCCGTTCGCCTCTGAGAGAAAGCCGGGAAACGCACCGACCAGCTTTATTGGCAGACCTGCAATGCCTATATCCGTCCTGATAAACTCAAAGGCCCTCATCGTAAGAAAGGCTGACAGTGCATGGACAACGGGAATCCGCCCCCTCAGTGCCAATCCTGCGGCAATGCCAATCATTGACTGCTCAGCAATCCCTACATCAATAAATCTCTCTCCAAGGCACTCGGGGATATTCCTTATAGATGAACGGTTTTCAGCAGTCATCACAACAAACCTCTCGTCACTCAGGACAATCTCTCTTAACAGATCTTCGTAGTTCATCTCATGCTCCTTCCTGCCATTATGTGGTGTATCTACTTCTCCAAAGATGAAAGAGTTTGCAGGGTATATTTAACCCCAGGATCCAACGTTAAAAAGCCTCAATTATAGAAAGAGAGCGAAATGATAGACTCTGAACGGTTTTAATTTCGCACTAAATTCACCTGGATGGTGAATTGCGAAATTACCTCGGAGTCCCGGCGGGATGCCGGGACGAGAATGAGTGAAGGGTCTATCATTTCGCTCTCAACAACCGTTCATTACTGGATTTCAGCGCCTTTATCAAACGCTCTGCCTCCTCGTCAGAATACTTACAAAACCATTTATCCACACGGTTTTCAATCTCCGGCAGCCCCTTTCCCCGGATTGTATGAGCTATCACAACACCGGGCCTGTCAGCTTCAAAAGGAATACTGGAAAATACATCCTCCATATCCTGAAAGTCATGCCCGTCAATGCTTTCTACAGACATTCCAAAGGCCTGGAGCTTTGGAATCAACGGTTCAAGCGGTATGAGGTCTTCAGTCCTTGCGTTTGCCTGAAGACGGTTCCTGTCCACTACAACAACAAGGTTATCCAGCTTATAAGCAGAGGCAATGAGAAGGGCCTCCCAGACCGACCCCTCGTTCAGCTCTCCATCGCCGACAATCACTACTATCCTGTTGTCCTGTTTTTTCATCCTGCACTCCAGCGCCACACCCGAGGCTACGGCAAGCATATGCCCCAGTGAGCCGGAATGAAATTCTATGCCGGGGATATCCATATTCGGATGCCAGTAGACAGAATCATAAGTATTGAGGTGCCCCTTCAGCCTGTCGGGGTGAATAAAGCCGAGCTCGGCAAAGGTGCCGTAAAGCACGGGGACGGCGTGTCCCTTTGACAGGAAGAGGTAATCACGGCCAGGGTCGTTCAGGTTGTCCTTTGTTATATTAAGAAACCGGGAGTAAAGGAATACCACCACGTCAGTACATGACAGGGCTGAGCCCACAAAACAGCCGCCCCTCGCCGCCATCCCGAGTATATGCCCCCTCACCTTCAGGGCACGTTCTTTCAGCCTTATCAGATCATCTTTCATATCGCTATCCATCTCCAGGCATCAATAGAGCCTACTCTAACCCTTACATAACACTGAATCAAGTCCAGCTTGACAAACTATTCCCAGACTCCTGAAAATGAAAAGCCTTGAACAAGGTAGGGAGCGATATGAAAGAGTCTGAACGGTTTTAATTTCGCAGTAAATTCACCCGGAAGGTTAATTGCGAAATTACCTCGGAGACAGACACGATGTCTGTCGAGAATGAGTGAAGATTCTTTCATATTGCTCCCAATAAGCATATTATCACTGGTTACCGGCACTCTATTACCAACGTATCAAAGGCCGCAACAAATGTGTCACTCTGAAATTGCCAAGCTCACAAACTATTCATGAGAGGGCAAGTGACTTCAATTCATGCAGGTATTGCCCGTACCAGTTCATTCCACGGTACATATTATTAATGCCCCTGATTTCAGGACGTATGCTCAAGAGGTGTAATACATCATCAAAACCGAAGAGCGGGTTAACATGGTAAAGTTCTTCATAAACAGTCCTGATAAATTGATAGTCCTCCTCATAATCCAATACCCACCTGAGGATATTTGAAAAATCCAGACCGGTCTCCCATGTCACATTTCCTATGCGAAACCTCTCGGGATTGTTCCATATAAATGGTGTGGTGTGTTCCCTTTCAAACTCTTTGTCTGCCTCCCTCCAGGCAGTCTCAAGAACTTGCAACGGCATGACCTCAACGTCATTGCCATCCGGATAGGTTGGTGGATGGAGGTTGCTTACGTAATCGAACCTCCCGCAATTGTCCAGATAGTATCTCAATACCCTGTCTATAATCTGTGGATCAATCAGCGGACAGTCTGAAGGAATCTTGACAACCACGTCTGCACTGTATTTGATACCCGCCCTGTAGTGTCTGTCCAGAAGGTCTGCTGGATGCCCTCTGAAACATTCAAAACCCTCCTTCCTGCAGATGGCTTCAATAACATCATCCCCTGAATCCGTTGTAGTTGCTACAACCACACGGCTTGCCAGCCTTGCCCTCTCCACCCTCTTCACCATATGATACAGCACGGTTTTACCTGCAAGGGGTTTTAGTACCTTGCAGGGAAGGCGTGTAGAGCCTGACCTTGCCTGTACCACAACCACAATGTTTTGACTCAATGCAGATACCCCCTGCATACCTCCGCAATTCTCCTTGCCGATATACCGCCGTTCTGGATGGGAAGCAGTCTCCTGAGCATCTCTAAATCAAACCAGGAATACACCTCTTTTCCAAGGGCCAGACCTATAAATGAGACAGACGAATACTGCGTTATCAGGACATCACAATTTGCTATCATGGGATTAATATCACCGTCTGAAAATATAACGGCATCAGGTGCATGCCTCTTTATCTCTCTTGTGGCCCTTTCCACCTTTTCATTTGGATGGAGTTTAAAGATCAATTGCCGTCCGTTTGCAATGGACATAGCGCTCCTGAGAAACTTCTCCCTGTTATCCAGCTTGAAGGTCTCACGCGTATCAGAGGTTGCCACAAGGACGTAACCTTTGTACGGAAATTTGTTGTCCAGATACTGGATAGCGTTATCAAAGTTCGGTATACCTGTAACCGCTATCTTCTCAGGCTTCACACCTTTTCCGATAAAGTGTTCCCTGTAACCTTCAGAAGCAACACAGAACTTTTCGTAGGCATCCGACAGCCCTGTTGCAGCAGTGCTTGCAAGATAGCGGGGGAGTTTAAACCTCTTGACAAGGCGGTAAATAAAGTTTTCAGGATCCGTCATGCCTTCCTGTACAAGCACTACCTTCTTCTTTCTGATATTCTTCTGGATAATCAGATCCTGACACGTCACCACAAGGTCATAATCATTGGAGGCGCCCCTGTAGTCTGTCTTGACACCCGCACTCTTCAGATAGCTGTCTGTCTGTTGCCTGAAACTCCCGCCCATAACGGTGAAATCAAGCATCCCGTAATTGTTCAATACATGTATGAGGCCATCACCGTAATAGGGGGTAAAATAGCAGTCGAACTCAGAAAGATGCCTGGAGATCTCGTGCATAATGGTGGTCTGATTTAGGGAACCGCATATAAACAGTACCTTTTCCATACGGTATTAATGATACGCACCTACTGTTACACGGGCATTAAAGAAATATTAAATCCCTGTTAAGAATATGCCCCCTCCTGCATTTAATCATCTCTTCATATTAATGTAACAACCCTGTAATCCTCTTCATGTAGACTTCAATCTGATGTACTAATTCAGTTCTGAAGGAAAGGAACACACCCCTGTTCCCCTCTTGATAGAGGGGAACAGGTTGAGTCATTCCTGGTCACACCGGAAGGAGCGACAGAGAGGTAAAAAGGGAGTGTATAACTCCCCTCTAAAAAGAGGGGGGAGGGGGGTGTGTAAAGAGCAGTTTTCACTGGTCTCTCTGAATAGTTTCGGCTTAATAATAGCGGTGGCAGTCGGATGATTCAGTCATAAAATATGAAAACTTTCAAAAGCTCCCTTATTCTGCAGGCAAATGCCTTAATACTCTTTATCCTCTTTATTCTCATAATACCCGTCAACACCTCTTCCTACTGTAACCCGGCCGGCATTCAAACCATCAGCCTCATTGCACCTGGGGAGATACTTAAAAACCCTGTTACAAGGACCACCATAGATGATGTTCTCCAGCTACTCGGAAAAGGATTCAGAAACCTGGACATATCACTGAACAACCGTGATGCAGGGATACAGATAATTCTTGGCAACGTCAGTCCGGACAGTCAGGCCGGGAGTTCACGATTTATAAAAGGAAGGGTCTATGATTATCTCCGCTACCCTGACCATGAGTATCAATGGGATTCCTCCTGCAAGGACGGAACAATCATATTGAGGCTGAGCTCCCCGTCCTTTGAAGGTATGAGTTTCGGGCTTTACGGACTCCTGCAGGAGAAGCTGGGGGTTAAGTTTTATCCCTCCTACAGAAAACAGATAGATGCTACCCTTGCCTGGCTCTTCAGAGTGCCCTGGGATTTCGTCACTGTTGACTTCACCATGGGAGAATACCTTCCTGACCTGGCCACTGTCATGCCGGAGACAAAAAAATATATGTGGTCTGATATGGTTACAATGAAACGGATCGGGGTTGACAACCACCTCACCTTCAGCTCGGGATGGGAATGGGGCTACTGGCTTACAGACTGGAGCATAGCACGCTGGTCCTGGAACTATACGGAAGACGGGACCCTGAAGAAATCTCATCCCCTCAGCATACTTCTGGATCTTTTTCCGGACCCCGACCTTCAACAGTCATGGGAAGAGGCACTTCAACTGCAGAAGTATTATCTGAAGCAGTTGGGGTTAATCCCTTTTCTGTCTGCCCTTGACCCTTCCTCTGAATTTCCCCGGCCATTTAACAAGCCCTTTCAGCCGCGCGGCCTCCGTTTACATACAGATGGCTTCTTGAGAAGGCCTCTGATGCAGAGATAACCCGTGTCTTGAACGGACCGGTTAAATCCCTTAACGACTATGCACGCAAGATGAACATGATTACGGAAAGGATCGAGAATCAAACAGCCTCTTTCATCAAGAGGACCAGGGAGGCCTCACCTGAATTAAAAGTAATAGCCGGGGAGCTGACAAGGGGGCTGAGGGTGACTGCTCTGAGGGCCAGGCACAAGGCCCTGCTCTTAAAGGCCCTGATCGCCATGAGGGAAAGGGACAAAAACGGCAAAGACCTTCCGGAAAAGGCCGGTTATCTTTTGAGAAAAGCCGAAGCAGTCCGGCTTACGGCACAGAAACTCGTCCAGGAGCAGGAACAAATCTATCGCTACCCCACAAGCCTGATCGCAAGGCAAAGGAAGAGTTTTACCGCCTACAATTTCGGATACCTCTATCCTGTCAGCAATCTCTATTTCTGGAAACGGGAAGAGGAGCAGATTAAGCACAGACGCTTTGATGCCCTTTATATGAGCATATGGGATTATCCGCGAATAATAGGGATCGGCAGCCTTTGCAGATAAGGCAGGCCTTCTGAAGCGGCAATCCGGCATACCCCCCGTATGCAAGCAGGGACACACAACTTTTATCCCTTTCTCAATATCTTTGAAAGAAACATCGGACAGTTGTCATACTCTTCCGTCTCGCAACAATCCGTCTTTCTCTGATGCCCGATCAGGAAAGAGGATATAGAGGCAACACAAACACTTCCATGGTTATAGGGACAGACATTCTTATGCCTTGTTAACCCCTCACGTAAATAACCGCCTGACAAGATGACTTCCATTTGTACCCTCCTTACCCTTTCTCAATTTCTACGGTTACGCAAATCTTGCCCTTATCACATCTGCAATCCTGAATCGCCATCTGTTGTTTTCAGTACATGGTGAGAGCCGTGACGCCTTTCCGATAGTGTATCTGTTGCCTCTCCATACAACCGTATTTGAAAGCAGCGGGATGACCCATATACATCCGATGGCGATATCCTTGACCGGGGACAGCATGTAAAAGGGGAACTTTATGTCCGCCTTCATAATCCTGCCAAGATAGAGGTCTCCCATAATCTTGAGGAGACTCGTAAAGAGGGCAAATGCTATGGTTATCAGGGAAGGTTTATAGAGGAGTATCGGGATAAAAGACATGAATACGGCATTGGTGATCAGCTCGGATACATATTGTATACCCCCGATTTTCCACCTGAGCTTTCCCCACCTTGTATGCCTGTTAAGAAAATTCTTCATCCCCCAATGTTTGTTTACCGTATCTATCATGTAGTTTGACAACACCACCCTCCTGCCCGCTTCCTTCATCTTTTTCCCGATGATATAATCCTCGGCAAGCACATCCTTTACACCCTTAAACCCACCGATGGCCTCAAGGTCGCTCTTGCGCATCAGCATCGATTTTCCGACAACACACGGCATCTTCAAAAACCTGTCAAGAAAACATACACTTCCGAGAACAAAGGAGTTTAAATGAAGATTCTCAAATATTGAGCCGGATGTGCGTCCGCCCACCCCTTTTATCATGTTGCTTACGAGACCAACCCCGGGGTCCTGCATATGTTTGACTATCTCCTTCAGGTAGTCTCCGTCAACCAGCACATTGCTGTCACTTACGAGTATGTGCCGGTACTTTGAAGCCTTACAGGCAGGTATGAGGTTATTAACCTTGGGGTTCAGTCCGTCATTGCACCTTTCCACTATAATAGAGATGTCTCTGTCGGGATACTTATCTTTTATCTTGCGGGCTACTTTGTATGCCAGGTCGTTGTGATCCTGAAGTGAAAATATTATTTCAAACTCAGGATACTCCTGCTTACAGAAGCTTTCGAGATTATCAAACAGATTGTCGTCAATCCCCTTCAGTGGTTTAAGGACTGAAATGGGTGGTAGATAAGGGGAAAGGGCAAGCCCCTCCCCGGAGGTGACTGAGGATATCTGCGAACGAACCGCTATTATCTGAAACCCGTAGCCAATGAGTCCAAGGATCGTAAAGCTTGCAAAAAACCAGAATATCTCCATATCTTTCCTCCTTTAGCGTCTAAAAAGCGTTATGGCAACCCCTTTGTTATGCCGTATACATTGCTTTACTGCTTCAATCTTTTTTTCACAGTTCAGAAGCGTTTTCCATGAATATATATGCCGCACCTTATGGAAATCACTGTTTGCAATATAGGGGTATTTTTTGAGGCTTATAACATTAAAGACATCATCCCTGTTGGCTATCTCCCAGGCATCAATATATTTGGCGTAGCGTTCCCTGTTGTTCCAGAGAAACAGGGTATCCCTTGACAGATCAGACATGTGGTGCGGATGACATGCTATTACCAGGGCATCCTGTTCCTTTGCCTCAAGGAATATCCTTTCATAGTCCCAGCAGGCAGGTATGAATTCTTTTATATCGAGAAGAATGAAATGAGCGGACTTATCAGCAGACAGGTGGTTCTTGCTTATCTCGACTCCAGGAATTATGAGCAGCCCGTATTTATCCAATGCCCGCTCTGCCTCCTGCCGGATCCTGTTCATATACTCATCAAAGTTATCTTCCCTGACCGAGAACTTGAATTTGTGAGCAAGCCTCCCCATAGTGTTATCCCCATTGACCACATGGTCTGTTATGGCAATTACATCAAAGCCCGCCTGTCCGAAAAGGTCAACAGTCCTTCTGAGACCCACTGAACCGTCGGAGAACTTTGTGTGAATATGGAAATCACACAACAACATCGTAATTAAATTATACGTCTCTGTCATTACAGGGGCATTAAGCAGAGGTTAACTTTAAGTTAAAAGGAGGACCTGCTTTTAATCAGGTAGGAATAGTATGCTGCTGCATTGGTAGACATGCGCTCAAGGGTATCAAAGTTGACCCTGTAAAGGCCAAAACACGCATCAAGTCCCTGGAGCCATTCGTAGTTGTCGATCAGGGACCAGTAAAAATAACCCCTTATGTCAATGCCCTGTTTCAGACATTTTTCAAGGACATCTATATGTTTTTTCATAAACCTTATCTTCTTCTGATCGTCACGGGTTGCAATACCGTTCTCTGTGATTATCAGGGGAACGTTCAGTCTTGCCGCACGTTTCAGGACCTTTTCAAGACCCTGCGGATGTATTTCCCACCCCATATCTGTAAGCCCGTACCCCCCGATGTCCCTGTGCCTCAGCTCAATCCCCATCTTTTTAAAGGGGTTAAACCTGAGATGCATCCGCGTATAATAATTCACGCCAAAAAAATCGATCGTATTCTTTATCGGAACAGGAATCTCCATCGCCTTTTTAAACGGAAACTGCAGTCTCAATGTACCGGTGCTGAAGGCATCCAGCAGGGAATTATTATAAAAGTGCCTGGCTATCCTTGAAATGATCCTGTCCGCCGGGTTCCACCTGTGCCACGGGGCAAAGGCCGCCATGTTGTGGGCAACGCTTACCATTGCATCAGGGATATGCGAATGGATAATGTCGTAAGCCTTTCCATGGCATACAAGGATATTCTCCAGGGCCTTCACTGCCAAATGAACATCCTTGATACCCGGAGGCATACATCCCTCAAGATACCCGCCAAGGATGAGCACATACGGTTCATTAAAGGTTATCCAGTATCTTACGCCCTTCAATATTGAAACCATCTTTTTTGTATAGATCAGGAATTTTTCAATGGATGCATCGTCATGCCATGCCTTTTTGATAAACCAGAGGGGATGAGTAAAGTGATGGATTGTAACCATTGGCTCGATATTGTTTTTGAGCAGAATATCGATTATCTCCTGATAATGGGCTATAGCATCAAGGTCCCATACATCTTCTTCAGGCTGTATCCTGCTCCATTCAAGGGAGAAACGGTACGAATTCACACCCAGATCCTTAAGCAACCGCAGGTCTTCCTTATAAAGGTCGTAGTGGTTTGTTACATCAGGCTTTTCATTCAAGGTCTTATCCCATGAGGCCCAGTCAGCGTTGATGGAACCCTCAAGCTGAAAGGCAGATGTTGCAATACCCCAAAGGAAATCAGACGGAAAGCCCCAGGCCCGCTCCCTGGAGATCACTTATAAAAGTCCCGCTTTCAGCTTTTTTCTGTTATTGTCATAATGCACTGTTATGCCCGGAATTCCAGCCGGTTCTGGATAAAGAAACTCACAAAGTAAACCGGGCAGACCTCGTATCTTTTGCCCGTACATAACTTTATGTCGGCGCAATCAATCAAATCCACCTCTATACCAGCAACCCTGCACGTCTTGTCCTTCATCTCCATATGTTGACACATACCCTCCTCCTTTTTGATACAAGTGAGATTCCTTATTGATACAAAATATCATAACAGCATAATGTTACAGAGACGTTAAGGCGAGGTTAATTCCAAGATTCTTCATCAGCACAAATACAGCCATTTATTAACCCGGCAATTATTCAGAGAGACATTTTCATCAGCAATATCAAACAGCTAACCAGATGAAAACCCGCTCTTTACACACCCCCTGCCCCCTCTTTTTAGAGGGGAGAGTTCATGCTTCCTGTTTTCCCCTCTATCAAGAGGGGATTAAGGGGTGTGTTCCTTTTAAAATCCCTGCTTTTATTTGCCGGTTTAATAAAACTTAACAAAAACGTAATAAACGTGTAACAGGCATCTCTTATAATAAAGGCATGATAACACCAGCCATAAAAAATAACTCTACCCGGGCAATCCTGACTCTCACCTCCGGGGCTGCATTCATGAAAAGAGAGACGGCGAGCTGGATGAAGAAACTCGCCTCTCATTACGAGAAAATGAGGAATTTGTACCCGGACGACAAGCTGATAATTCTCTTTGATATTGACGGAACGATCCTTGACATGAGGTACATGATCCTCTACGTCCTGCGTCTTTTTGATAAAAAGAACAATACCTCTTATTTTGAGAGATTGAATGTTTCTGATATCACGGTTCACGAAAATCAGGTCAAAACCCTGCTGACCCAATTAGGGATACCCGACTCTCAAATAGAGCAAATCCATAACTGGTACCTCAGGGAACGCTGGAGCAGGGCAGCCATGATAGAATCGCACCGTCCATTCCGTGGCGTCATGGAGGTAATACGGTGGTTCCAGATACAGCCAAACACATATGTCGGCCTTAATACGGGAAGGCCGGAATCCATCAGGAGCGAAACCCTCACCACTCTTAATGAGCTGGGCAGGGAATACAAGGCCGTCTTTACCAATGAACTGCTTTATATGAACCCGCTTGACTGGGAGACGAACATTAAAGATTCAAAGGCAGCAGGGGTAATCCACTTACAGGAGGCGGGGTACCGCATATTTGCCTTTGTTGACAATGAGCCCCTTAACTTAAGGGCGGTTTCCGAAGTTGATACAAACAGGGAGATACTCCTCCTTCATGCTGATACGATTTTTGAGTCAAAACGCGTACAGTTACCGGCTGTCACAGTCAGCGGCAGGGCATATGACATTACAGAATTAATTGATGAACATCTGCTTCCCCGTCATGTTCAGTTTGTATGGCACGGTGTAAACGACAGGGCAAACCTGCGCCGGTTCATTGCATCAAACATTCAATGGTGTGAGTGTGACCTGAGGCTCGATGCACGCAGAGACAGTATAATACTGCGGCATGATTCAATGGAAACACACCCCTCAGGCGAGAATGAGAACTGCCTTTTTGTTGAAGAGGTTCTTGAGCATATAAAAAAGGCAGACGGGAAATCCATAAAGCTTGACCTTAAGGAAAACGGCATCCTGATTGAAAAAATTATAGTAGTACTGGAGAAATACAGGCTTGATGACTCACGGCTATGGTTTAACGGGAATGTGGAAGTGCACAGGGAGAGCGGGTTCCGCAGACTTTCCGCGGTATTTCCAGGCTCCATAATCCAGTGTCCCGTTGATTTCATACAACCCCTTATCCTGAGTCTTACGGACAAGGCCAGGGACCTGCTCAATACCTTCAGTAGTTGGGGCATAAACCGTTTTTCACTCAGTTGGAAGACCCCGCATCTGCAGCAACTGCTGGAACAAATGGACGAGTGGGGATTCAGGGTTAATGTATATAATGTGCCTGACCTGGAGGCATTCCTGAAGGTAGTCCTGCTGCAACCTGAATCCATCACGTCAGACTTTAACTTTCCTAAATGGCATTACTACGGAAGGGGCTCCGGAGAAAACCTGAGATATCATAAATACTCGATTATGCCATATCAGCAAAGTACATTCAGCAGTGTTTGAGAACAGGGTAGCAAAATGATTTGCCCAAAATCTGATTTTTTATTTATCCGTGTATCCTATTATTAGGCTGTGGGGAACATTATTGACTAAGTTGACTTATCAGAAACACACCTTCAGGCTCAGGCACTGTTCCATTTTGAAAGTTTCTTTAAATCAGGCAATGTCCGAGGTTTTCCCCGCCTTCTTGCTTCCCCGGGTTCTATGTTATAATAAGGTTATAACAAATACCGGAGGTAATTATGCACAGAAAGATATGCAAAATAGGGAACAGCCAGGGGGTCTCAATCCCTAATGAACTTCTTGAGAAACTACGCCTTTCTCGAGGGTCTGAAGTTGATGTAAAGCTGGACGAGGAACATTCCCGCATTATTATTGAACCGGCAAGGGTAAAGGAATATCCGGAAGGAATCAACAGGGATTTTGTTGAACAGGTGAATGATTTCGTCAAAAAATACCGTCCTGCCCTTAAAGAACTTGCCAAAAAGTGAGATATCTCTCTGCAGAACAGGTACTCTTCATACACAGCAGGCTGATTGATGAAACAGGGGGGTCCCATGGTATCAGGGATGTTGGACTTCTTCAGTCATCTGTTGGACGATCAAAAGCGACATACGATGGGAAGGACCTTTATCCTGATATCTTTCATAAGGTTGCGGCCCTTATGGAATCCCTCATCAAGAATCATCCATTTGTAGATGGCAACAAAAGGACAGCAATAACGTCTGCTGGCATTCTTCTTCAGATGAATGGATTCATAATAGAGACAAGCCAAAAGGATATTGAACGTTTTACCCTTGGCATGGCACATGGAAAAATCCCTGTGAAAGACGCAGCAGAATGGTTTAAACACAATTCACTGAAAATAAACCGGGAGTGTCACGAATAGCGTTGCCAACTCAGGACTCTTATGAGGACAAAAAATAGTCAAGGAATTCCTGTCAAACTTGACCAAGGCAGGAAGGCACATAACTCAACAAACGAGAAAGTTTGATTAAATTTGAAACAAAGCCTTAACACTTGACAGCTTCTGTGGACACGTGCTACATTGAGTTATCAGGGTTCTTTATAACTCCACTTCTTGATTGCTTAACAAGAAAGCTAACACTTTTTTGCAGCATATTTCAACCTGAAATTGGGATTTTATAAAAAATTGCTGTCGTTATCAAGAAACCTGTTAATACCTTGTTGTTTGGAAAGCTTATAAATGGGATTATTTAATTACTTTATAAATGATCCTCTCCGAATATTAACGGTCATTGGTGGCTCCGGAGGCCTCATTTATTGGTATGATCGCTGCCAAAACAGGTCACGTTTAAAGATACGATTGCACACATTTGGCCTTGTTAAAAGCTTCAGTGATAATAAAAAGCACATCACTTTTGAAGCAGAAAATTATGGCACTAATCCAATGTCTCTTGAACCTTATGTACTCTTAAAAGGTATTGTACTATCAGACGCACGAAAAGAATCCAGTAAAAGACTCTATTGGAGTAAGTATAGATACGACATACAAACAGGAGATCGTAATCTTCCGCCGCATAAGCCCATAGCATTTAAAGCAACATGTGACGCTTATGATGATGGAACAGCAGCCTTCCTGATAGTAATGACATACACTTTTCTACCAACTCGTGGGAGACCACATAAGATAAGATTCAGAGCAGAAGACAGACACCAGTTATCATATATACGGTATGTTTATGAGGTAATATTATATGTTGTTTTTGGAAAGTTAGTTCATGAAGGAAAGGAGACAACGAAATGACTACAGAAAATTACTATAAAGGCATTGAAAATATTATGCAGATCACCCCTGAAAGCGTTCAGAGTTGCGAGGCTTGTAATGAACGGCCTAATGACTTTGCTGATGCCGTTAACCATTACCTTAATATGCACGGATACAAACTTCTTCATGTCGGCACGCAATCATCCAAGACTGACCATGGCGAAGTGGTTCACGATGTCATCGCCGTGCTTGGCAAGTGAGCGATCTGCTAAAGGCATTACTCCGGGAGAATTCTCAAATAAAAAATTAATTATGTTTTGGTATTTATGCCGTAGAACAGGGGTATCATCTCTCTGGTTTTTAATATAAAACAGACAACGTACAGATTAAACTCATTTAACAAACACTTCCAAAGGATGGACGGATTTAATAACATATGTTGGAGTTGGACCCATCAAACAAACCCTGTTTCTTCAATACCCGGGAGGTTTGTTTGTGGGGAATGTGTAGGCGAGGAATCAAAAATTCTGCAAACTCATCAACAACTCTGCAACCTTGTTCAAGCAATTGAGTCGTATCTTGAAGATGCATCGAGTCAAAGGCAACACCCCTCTCAAGCTCAAGTATTGGAAAATGAAATATCGGATTTTTTTCTCGACAACATCCCACTGCTTAAAACCGGCAAAGGTTATCGTCTCAATTTTGGTGCCAAGACACAGAGTGAACTTGATATCATAATTGATTTCGATTCTGACAAATGGCTTTCCGGATATCGCCGAGATATTTTGTCAGATCCTCCATTAGCACACATGGAAGTATGCTATCGGTCAAAAGTTGACCTCAAAAAAATCAAAGATGATTTTACCAAGATTCGCGAGACAGTAATCTATGGTGCCGCGCTGGTTCCTCCCAAGAAGATTTGGACAGCATTCGTTGGCTTAGGGCCAGGATGGTCCAACAAGAGAGAATCTATAGCACAAGTCATCCATGAACATTTTCATAGGATACCGCCTCGAAGAATCAATATAAAAGAAAAGGAGTTTTTCTGGGATTTCCCGGATGTTTTGAT
Source organism: bacterium (assembly GCA_036244995.1). Lineage (GTDB taxonomy): Bacteria > Nitrospirota > Thermodesulfovibrionia > Thermodesulfovibrionales > JdFR-85 > BMS3Bbin07. The sequence goes on from BTTF01000005.1 coordinate 44,413, forward strand.
GTTCCCAGGAGTTATTTTTATAAAACACGATTGTTCTTCTGAGCCTGGCCTAATTGATCGCTGGCCAGTCTATGTTCAGATGCCGTCTGCTAAAAACGATCCTGTTTATGATTTGAGGCCGTTATCTGTCGCACGCGGCTTCTTTACTAATTTCGTTAATTGTGCATTGCAGGGCAGGGTTGATGGGGGAGAGTGCTGGTCCGATGAGGATTCATCAAGTATCCTCGGACCAAATTTACGACTTGAGGAAGGCGAGCAAATGATAATATCGCTCGTGCATGCCCCAAAAGATTTATTTATCCGTAACAGTCCCCCGGAAGGATCTACCGTATTTCTGCATTTTAAAGCTGTAAATCCCCAGTGTTGTGAGAATAAAGGATATTATTATAGGCGAGACAGGTATAGCCGATTGGATTCAAAGCCAATTTCAGGGATAATTAAATGGCGCATCCGGGTTTTTAATGGGACAACACAAAATATAGAAGAAAGGGTATAGAATAAGGACATGGATGAGAAAAGGCTGTTCACAAAGATATTGGGAATCAAGGCACCTTGG
>BTTF01000006.1:0-43649 GCA_036244995.1 bacterium
GAACCTCGGAGTCCTCAACCAGCCTCTCAAGTATTCTCAGCCCCATGACAGGACCGGTTGCCCCGGTTATTGCAAGAATATATCTTTTCATTTAACACCTGTTTTTACTTATTCTGTCCGCAGATTTCACAGATTCTCAGAGAAAACTTTTAATTCCTCTCTTTTCTTATGGAAATCTGCGTTAATCTGTGTAATCTGCGGACTAAATTCTGTAATTACTATCTCATGTCTTCCCTGTGGTCCTGTATCACATATTAAAGACATAAACCATTGTACTTTACCCTAAACAGGGCTATCCGTTCAACTACGCCCCTCCCCCTTGCAACACACCGCAGGCAGCATCGCTTTAAATCAATTGGTCTTCTTAAGTATCCCGAGCACCTCAATATGATATGTCTGGGGAAACATATCAACCACCCTCACGGAATCCGGGACATAATGCTCCTTCAGGCGCCCAATGTCCCTTGCAAAAGTTGAAGGGTTACAGGACACGTACACCAGCCATGAGGGAGAGGCATCTATAATCCGCCTGAGCACACTCTTCGTCAGCCCTGCACGTGGCGGGTCAAGGATAATCAGGTCAGTCCCTTTCCATATATCAAAGTCTTCAACCCTCCTGTTTACAAGCCTGATATTTCCGATCCTGTTTAACTCTATATTTTCCTCTCCATCTCTGAAGGAAGAGGGATTTTCCTCCACACCCACTATCTCACCCGCAAAGGGGGAAAGGGGGATGGAAAAGTTTCCTGCACCACAGTAAAGATCGATTACCTTCTCAGGCATTATACTGCTTACAAAGGATGAAATAACCGATAAGAGCTTATTATTGAGCTCCCAGTTGACCTGGAAAAAAGACTTTGGCGAGACCATATAATGGTAACCGTTAAGGTCAAGACATATCTGTTCGGCGCCCTCAACGCTTCCGTTCTCAAAAGATATACCTGAAACACCTGCATCCCTAAACCTTTCCGCCACAATCCCGGCATCAAATCTATCCCCCTTTACGGCAGCCAGGAGAATATCCCCGGACTGCAGATGAATCTCTTTTACCCCGGGAGGCATTCCAACAGACTTGATATGTTTAAGAAAGGTATTTATCTCGGGACTCAAAAGGAGGCACTTCTCAAATTCCACAACATCATGTGACAGTGTTCTGTAAAACCCGATCCTTCCATCTGCAGAAACCTTGAACTGAGCCCTCTTTCTGTAATACCATGGCGATGATACCAGGGACGGATCAAGCGACAGCTCTGTTTTGCCTATCCTTTCAATACAGTCAAGTACAACCTCCTCCTTCATGCTCACCTGCCTGTGACAGGCTATATACTGATAATGGCAGCCTCCGCAGACCCCGAAGACAGGACAGGAAGGTACAATCCTGTCAGGAGAAGACTCGATCACCTCTTTGACAGAGGCCACTGAATAATCCCTCTTCTTTTCCACCACCTCAGCCTCTACAATCTCACCCGGGAGGGCACCCCTGATAAAGATTACACCATCATCACGGCTGAGTATGTATCCACCGTAAAGTGGAATAAGTGCCTCAAGTCTCATGTTATTTCTTAAGGAGCTTTTTGATTGTCTCTTTAAGCTCGGTGGTATCGGATGATTTCACCACATACGCCTCCGACGCCCATACAGCAAAGTCATCACGGTAATCATAGGCGGTTGACATGATTATGGGTAACCGCGGCTTCTTCTCTTTCATCTTCCTCAAAACCTGAATACCATCCATATCCGGCATCAATATATCCAGAGTAACGAGGTCAGGGTTCTCTTCCTCAAAAAGCCTCAATGCCTCTTCTCCGGAACTCGCGGTAACCACATCATAGCCTTCATCCTCGAGCTCTTCCTTGTAAAGCATCCTTATTGAAGGGTCATCGTCTACAATAAGTATTTTCATCTCTTGCACCCCCTAAATTAGTTTTTATATGGTAAGTATATCTTAAAGGTCGTTCCATCGCCCATTGTACTATAAACCTCTATTTTCCCCTGATGCTCTTCAATTATACGATGTGCAATGGCAAGCCCAAGCCCTGTTCCATCTATCTTTGTAGTAAAGAAGGGGTCGAAGATATAAGGAAGGTCCTTCCCGTCGATGCCGGGACCGGTATCGCTTACCTCGATCACTCCAAAATCATTCTCCTTATATGTTCTTATGATCAGGTGGTCTCCCTCATCTATTATCTGTATTGCATTATTTATTATATTTATCAGCGCCTCTTTAATCCTGTTCGGATCAACCTCAAGCGAGAGAGTATCTTTAAAATCCGTTTCAAGAATGATCCCCTTCTTGTTTATCTCCTGAGAGAAGAGGGAAATTATATCCTTGATTATTTCGACACCTTCAAGATGTTCCTTGGAGATTCTCACTTCCCTGACAAAACTCAATATCTCCTTGAGTATCTCCTCAAGCCTGTCCACTTCCCTGGTAATTACAGAGGCATATTCCAGCAACTTTCCGTCAAGCCTCCTTTCAAGCCTCCTTGAGAAGCCACCAATAGAGACAAGGGGGTTTCTTATCTCATGGGCAACCTTTGCAGCCACCTCACCAAGGGCGGCCATCTTTTCGGACATGGCGAGTTTTTCTCTCAACTTTTTCAGTTCGCTGATATCCCTGACAATATGAACGGTTCCCATAAAATTGTCTGAGGAATCAAAAAGCGGAGATGTGGACGTCAGAAAAGTCCCCCCCCTGTAAGTGTCCTCAAGCTCCTCTATATAGGCCTTTTGTGTCTTCACCGTCTTGTGATGCGGACATTTTTCGTAAGGTCTGTCCATACCATGAAATATCTCATAGCACTTACGCCCTACAATCTCCGTCTTTTCCCTGCCTATCTTCTCAACAACAGCCCTGTTGATATTTCTGATCGTATAATCCTCTGTAGTTATATAGAGCAGGTCGGATATGGATTCAAATATATTCTCAAGTTCAGACTCTGCCAACTTTACTTTCTCAAAGAGCCTTGCGCTCTCTATGGCGGATGCAATCTGGTCGGAAAACCCCGAAAGGAATCTCATATCTTCATCCGTAATGGGTTTACGGTTAAAGTAATTATCCACCCACAACACCCCTATAACCTTATTCCTTGCAATGAGCGGAACAACAGCATAGGCCTCTGTCCCAAGCAGTTGAATAACGGCAGGATCAGCAAGGTCGTCATGCTTGACATCATGGATACTAAAGCTCTTCCTCTCTCTAACGGCACGTGACAGCGCCGTATCATCCGTAAGGTCAACTTCAATCCCGGTACTCAATCTGTCAAGGAAGGAGTCCTTCCTCAAAGGGCCATCCTCAATATCTCTCAGGATTTCCGGCAGGCTCTTCTTCTCGAGTGAAAGCCTCTCCCATATCTGCCATGCCTCTTCAGGTGTTGCAGGACCAACACCCATTGTCCCCCTGAGCACTGATTTCTCTTCGTCCAGTAAAAAGAGGATGGCCCTGTTGAAGCCGAGACCGTCACTCATCGTCACAGCAGTCAGTACCATCCTGAGGAGCTTCTCCAGCTCGAGCGTCCCCCTCATGGCCGAACTTATAAAGAAGAGCCTTGAAAGTTCCTGATTTCTCCTGATAAGTTCTTTTTCAACCTTTTTCTTTTCAGATATATCCCTCGATATACCGCTTATTCCTATAACTTCTCCGGAGGCATCCTTGATTGGTGAAAGGGTAAGGCTTACCTCGATCATGGCGCCGTCCCTCTTCTTGCGCAGAGTCTCTATATTCTTTATTGTTTCGCCCTGCTTGATTCTCTCTATGTACTGCATCTCCGTCTCCAGGAGGAAATCGGGGATAAAAGGGAGGAAAGATCCGATCGCTTCCTCCTCTGCAAAGCCATATATCCTTTCTGCTCCCCTGTTCCAGGAAGTAACGACCCCCTTCAGGTCCGTAGTTACAATGGCATCAGCCGAGTTGTCTATCAAGCTCTCCAGATACTCCTTTGTCTGTGCTACTTCCTTATAAAGGGCAAGTATCTCCTCCTGGTACAGGACCCTGTCCGTAATATCCTGGATCAGGACAACCGCCTCAACCACATTGCCCTCTTCATCCTTAATGGGATAGGAACTCAGCTCAGCATAATTTGCCCCCCTGGATTGGGTAATAATGTTTATATCTCCGGTCTCAAAGGTGAGTTTTGCTGCACAATGTGGACATATGCCGCCTTTTTCATGAAATATCTCCAGGGCACCTCTGCCCACTACATCTTCAGATCGCATATGAAGAAACTCTTCCACAAAACGGTTGATGGAGAGGACCGTATAATTTCTGTCAAGAGTTACTATACCGCCCTGCACGCTCTCAAAGAGGATATCCAGCCTCTTCTTCGCCTCCAGCGCCTCTTGTTCCTTCTCTATCTCCTTCTCAAATATCCTCGCCTTTTCAATGGCAAGGGATATGAGAGAGGCAATGCCTTCCGTAGTCCTGAGGTCGTCAAGGTTAAAGCTTATAATCTCCCCCTCCGGCCCTTTCTTGTCATATAACCCGATTGTTCCTATAACCTCGTAACCTATCTTCAGAGGAACACAAACCACTGATTTTGCCTCAAGCAGCGGCACCCTTGTATCTTCCGGCATCTCTGCTACATTCTCAACAAGTATGGACTTGCCGGAGCTTGACACCTTACCGGCAATCCCCTCTCCAACTTCCGTCTCCATCCCCTTTATAAAATCCTGAGGAACACCGTAACAGGCCTTTATCTTCAGGGCCTGGTCCTCCTGAAGTCTTATAATGCAGCCCTTTGCTTTGAGAAGACGTGTCACTTCAAAGACAACCCTGGTTAAAAGGTCTTCAAGGTCGAGCAGTGTTGTAAGGTCTCTGGACAGCTCATAAAGGACTGTTATCTTGTTAAGCCGGTCCATGGCTGAGACATAGAGTTCTGCATTTCTGACAATGGTACCTATTGTATTTGAGAGGATGTTTGCTATGTTCAGCTCATTCTCTGTAAACTTCCTTACAGCCTCAACACCGATAAAAAAGAGCCCCAGACACCTGCCCTCCCTTATAATCGGAAACAGGATGAGTGATCCCAGACTGCGCTTTATAAAGGCTACATCCTTCTCTGCAGGCATCTCCTTATACACAGGCTCTCTCGTATCAAGTATCTTTCTGCAAAGCTCCCCACTGTCCACAGCAAAGCTCCTCTCAAAGATTTCCGAATCCTTGTTTAAAGCCTGCAGGATAAATACCTGTCCCTCCACGTTCAGGAGATATACACCCACATAGTCAAGACCCTTCCAGTCAGCCACGGTCTCGGTTATCAGTTTCAGGGATTCCTTCAGCTCAAGTGTCGAGCTTGCAATACGGGTGACCTCAAATAGCAGCTCCGTTTCTGAAAGCCTTTTTCTCAAGCTCTCCTCAGACTCCTTCAGTTTGCTCAACACCTGCCCAAAGCGCCTCGCAATGATGCCGAACTCATCATTCCTCTCAACGCCCGTCATCGCATCTACCCGGCCGGATATAATCTTCTCTGTAAAAACAAGAAGCTCCTTGAAGGGTCTGCCTATGGAACGTGTAATAAGAAGCACAAGGAAAACTACTGAAAAGATCGTTATGAAGATAAGGACTGCAACATATAGCGTCAATTTCGCCTTTGATTCTTCCGTATCTTTCACTGCTATGGTTACATTCTTCAAAGATTCAGTATGAAGCTCCTCCACAGAGGTTAATATAGCCAGTTCCTGCTCTTCAATCTGCCCGACGAGGTGAAGGACAGCCTGATTTCCCTTCGGTTTTGCGTAAGAGAATATCCTTCTGGCCGTCCGGTTCAATTCCTCGAAATTCGAGCCTACCTCCTTCAGCGCATCTTTGTCTGCAACATAATCCTGAAGGGCGGCAAAGTCCATATAAACCTTTGAGAGGGCATCCCTGTAAAGTCTTCGGTATCTCTGCTCACCTGTAAAGGCCCAGCTCTTCACATAAGTGGAAAACTCTACAATGGACATCTTCAGTTCCTCATGTAACCTGTACTCCTCCGAGGTCTTTTTGAGTAAATCGAGGTTATCCGATATCCTGTTAAAAATATACGTAGCGCCCCCCCCAAACATGGAGGCAATAAGGATAAAGACAAGCAGGAATATGGAGAGTTTTAATCTTATGCTCATTTCATCCGCCCCTTAAGGGCCTCTTTATATAGTTCAACGTATTCGGAGGCAAACCGTCTCCATGAAAAGTCCTTCTTCATTCCCCTCTTCATAAGCTTCTGCCATCTCCTGCCGAAGGGATAGAGCGTAAGCGCCCTCTTTATCGACTCAAGAAAGACGGCAAGGTTATAGTCATCAAAGAGAAATCCTGTACCTGTATCGCTGAGTGCATTATAATCCTCTATGGTATCGGAAAGCCCCCCTGTATTCCTTGCAACAGGGACTGTCCCGTATCTGAGGGCTATCATCTGAACAAGTCCGCATGGCTCGTATCTTGACGGCATCATCACCATGTCGGAACCCGCATATACCGAATGGGCAAAGACCTCATCAAAATCGAGTCTGATGTAAAGGTTTTCCCTCCCTTCCAGGGATATCGACAGCAGGCTCTCCTCAGCCTCTTTTGTACCCGTTCCAAGGAGTATTACACCACAGCCGTAGCCGATCAACTTATCCAGCCCCTCAATTATCAGCTCAACCCCTTTCTGCACACTGAGCCTGCCGACAAAAGCGAGCAACGGCGCCCCCTTCTTCAACTTGATATTACATTGTGCCATAAGCTTTTCCTTGCATAAAGCCTTGCCCTTCAGGTCCTCTGCAGAATATCTGCACTGTATAAGTTTATCAACATCGGGAGACCACTCCCTGTAGTCTATCCCGTTCAGTATCCCGAAGAGGTCATTGCTTCTCTTCTTCAAAATTCCGTCCAGTCCAAAACCGTACTCAGGTGTGGTAATCTCTTCAGCATATCTCCTGCTGACGGTGCTGAGTATATCGGCATAAAGGATTCCAGCCTTCAGGAAATTCACCTTCCCGTAAAACTCGATTCCATCGGGATTGAACACCTCCCGTCCCAGGCCCACTGCCGACAGGTCCTCCGGAGGAAATAACCCCTGATAACCGAGATTATGGATGGTCAACAAAGTGAGTGTATCCCTGAAAAAATCATCTTCGCGATACTCCGTCCTCAGATAAAGGGGAACCAGAGAGGTCTGCCAGTCATTAAGGTGTATAATATCCGGCCTGAAGTCAATTGCCTTGCATACCTGAAGAATGGCCCTGCAGAAGTAAGAAAACCTCATGGCATTGTCCGCAAAGTCACCCGTCTTGTCACCGTAAAGACCTTCCCTTCCATACAACTCATCACATCCTATAAAAATAGCCCTGTTGTGAGTGTATACCCTTCCTGAATAGAACTTCCCGTCAAGAAAAATATTCAGCTCAATCCCTGTATCCGTCAGCTCAAAATCCCTGCTTATATTGCTGTAAAGAGGCAGAATGAGCCTTGCATCAATATTCATGACATTGAGCTCCTTGAAAAGAACGCCGGCTACATCTGCAAGGCCCCCGGTTTTACAATACGGGATAGCCTCGCTTGACGCTACCAAAACCCTCATAACCGGGCTTCCCGCATATACCTGGCGGCTTCTTCAGGTGGAGTCGGGTTTATATAAAACCCCGACCCCCATTCAAAACCCGCTATCTTGGTCAGTTTCGGCATAACCTCAATATGCCAGTGATAGTATTCATTTGTCTCATCTGTAAAGGGTGAGGTATGGATCATGAAATTATACGGCGGTACATCGAGCAGCTTGTCCAGTTGCTTAAGCACCCGCTGAAGTATCTCTGCAAGCTGGGCAAAACTCTTTCCATGAGGCTGGAATGCAGATTCATGCTCCTTTGGAAGTATCCAGGTCTCAAAAGGTGCACGCGGTGCAAAGGGAGCTATGGCAAGATAATGCTCATTTTCGTAAACCACCCTTCTACCGTCCCCGATCTCCTGATCAACTACATCACAAAATATGCACCTCTCCTTCATATCATAATAATGCCTTGATGAAGTTATCTCTTCCCTGACGATCTTGGGCACAATCGGAAGCGCTATCAACTGGCTGTGCGTATGTTCAAGGGATGCTCCGGCAGCCTCTCCCTCGTTTTTGAAAACAAGGACATATTTTAACCTCGGATCTTTTTTAAGGTCATTAATCCGCAGGTCATACGTCCAGAGGACATCCTCAACCGCCTTCTGAGGCATGGTGGCAAGAGAGTTCATATGATCCGGCGTCTCTATAATCACCTCGTGAGCGCCTATTCCGTTCATCTTGTCAAACAGGCCCTCACCCGTCTTGTCAAGTTCGCCATGAATCTGCAGGGCAGGGAATTTGTTAGGCACTACCCTGAGTGTCCATTCCGCTGCATCGGATTGTTGATCATCCCGGGACCTGAAGGCCATTATCTCTTCAGGTGTGGTGTATTCATTCCCGGGACAAAAGGGACAGAATCCTGCAATCTTCCTTTTTTGCGATGGAGAAGCAAAATCAGAGGGTCTTTTCCCTCTCTCCACCGATATAATGACCCATCTTCCAACAATCGGGTCCTTCCTCAACTCAGGCATACATACCTCCTTTAGAATTTAAAATCATTGCTCTTACCTTCATAGTCTCCTATTTTACCAAAAAGCACAGGATAAATGAGACGTTACATTTGCAATGCAGAATAACCCGAATCAAGCGGCAATATTTTATTTCTGGCAAAAGAAGAACCATTTAGGTTACAATAAAAACAGTATGAAAAAGGGGCACATGAAGGCGCACGTGGATGAAAATATTTAAGCTCTTAATTATTATATCTTTTTTACTCATTCCTTCCTATGCCTTTGCCTGGGGACCTCTCACACACATCTACCTTGGAAGCGAAATACTTTCCCTTGCTTCAATTCTTCCTGCCGGATTATATGAGCTTCTGCGGCGGTACAAGGATGACTTTCTCTATGGGAATTTGATGGCTGACATAATCCTTGGTAAAAAATTCCTCCCTTACGACAGGAACTCTCATAGCTGGAATGTTGCATTTGAGCTAATGGATGTAGCAGAGACTCAACAGCAGAAGGCCTTTGTCTATGGATATATAAGTCATCTTGCAGCTGATACCATAGCACATGAGAAACTGACCTCTGGAAAGAGGCATATCGGGCATACCGTCTTTGAACTGAAGTCCGACAGTCTTGTGGGAAGGAAATACTGGTTCAGGGCCGTCTCCATAAACAGGAAGGTACGAAGGAGAAACGACACTTTTCTTGAGTCAACACTCGAAAGCCCCTTCCTCTCTGTAAGAACCAACAAGAGGATATATCAGGGGATGGTACTTCTTACCTATCTCACCCCAAAAAAAATGAATGATTTTATAGACAAGAATCTTTTTTTACCGGACATGCCGAATTCCAAAAAGATAAAGAGGCTCCATGAGGATTCCCTTGAGCGGATACTTGATATACTCACAAAGGGTGAGTGCTCGGATGTTATCGGAAAAGACCCTGTATCCCACATGGAGACCCGGGGCATCGGGAAACTCCTGAAGAGATTCTAAGATGCTTAACACCCCCGGACACGGAAAAGAGTAACTTCTTCAGATGAAAGACCTCCTTGGCAGAGAAGAGGCCGTCACAGTTGAAAAGGCACTCTCTCTCCTTCTTGAGCAACCGCTGAAGATTCCTTCCACCGAAAGCACCGGCATAGAGAATGCCCATGGAAGGGTCCTGTCGACAGATGTAATCTCACCTGAAAACCTCCCCGGATTCAACCGTTCCACAATGGATGGTTACGCCGTCAACTCTACAGACACTTTTGGGGCATCAGACAGTATGCCTGCATATCTGACAGTGGCGGGAGAGGTACATATGGGGACAAAGCCCGACTTTTCCCTTACCCGGGGCAAAGCTGCCGTTATACCTACGGGGGGAATGCTCCCTGACGGAGCCGATGCCGTTGTGATGTATGAACACACAAACAGGGTTGGCGAAGACATACTGGAAGTAATGAAGGCAGTTGCACCTAATGAAAATGTCATCCTTGCTGATGAGGATGTTAAAGAGGGAGAGGTCATCCTGAGGTCTGGACAAAGGCTCAGACCCCAGGATATTGGAGCCCTTGCCGGGCTTGGCATAGTCAACATTGAGGTCTTTAAAAAACCTGTTGTCGCCATCATCTCTACCGGAGACGAGGTAGTCCCGCCTGATAAAAAACCCCTCGCTGCCGGAGAGGTAAGGGATATCAACTCCTGTAACCTTGCCGGACTGATCATGCGCAGCGGCGGCATCCCCCTTAAAAAGGGGATAATCAGCGATGACTTTGACCTGCTCCGGGCAACGGTCATGGAGAGCATGCAGGAAGCACAGATGGTGCTTATCTCCGGTGGCAGCTCAGTGGGCACACGGGATTACACCTCAAGAGTTATTGACGAACTCGGGCAGCCGGGCATCCTCTTTCATGGTGTAAGTATAAAACCCGGAAAACCCCTGATTGGGGGCATGGTCAACGGGATTCCCCTCTTTGGACTACCGGGACATCCTGCTGCAGTCAGTGTCTGCTTTGAGACATTTATAGAACCTCTTCTGATAAAAATTTCAGGTGAGAAGAGAAGAAAAAACCTTCTGCCTTCGAGCAGGATTGTCAGGGCTTTTTTTGGCAGGAACATCTCCTCTTCAACAGGCAGAGAGGACCATATCAGGGTAGCCCTTGAGTTACGGGATAGCGGCCTCTGGGCCAGACCGATCCTCGGCAAGTCAGGACTCATCAGAACCCTTGTGGATGCAGACGGCACTGTAATAATTCCACTTAATAAAAGCGGTATATACGAGGGAGAAACGGTTGAGGTAAACCTCTTCAGCGAGTGTCCGGGTTGACGGGGTGTTCTGTCTTCCTGATCCATATCTCATTGTCGTCTATCTTCCTGTAGAAGACAAAGTTATCCCGGATGTATTTTGCAATCACCGGTAATCTCTCCTCATTGGAAAACCCGTCAAACCTGCTTGCCCAGTGACTATTCCTGTAAAGAACAAACTTCACATTATTTTTCTCAAGCTCTTTAACCACTTCATTTTGATAGAAATACGGCGTGGCAAATATTATCACCGGAAACCGGCACGGAGACGGCCTGTCGATAAAATAATACCAGCTTGCCTCGGCCGTCATGGTAAAAAACGATTCATCAGGGGTTAAACTATTCCGCAAAAACGAAATGGTCGCCTTGTAATTATCAGGAATGATTTCAGAATCCTTCACGCCAAGCGGGAAGTTCTCCTTGATCAGGTCGCCCCTGTATATTTGATAGATACCCAGGGAGAAAATCACCGTAACTACAGCGGCAAGTAAACAGGTGTATGTTTTCGTAACGGCATCTCCACGAAGGAATTTATGACTGTAGTGTTTTATGATAATATAAATAGAGAGAATATAAGTTACAGGAAGGCTGTAAGTAACATGAGGCCAGTCTGAACGGCCCAGGGCAGACCTGAACAGGATCAGCGAGAGTATCAGCATTGAAAACTCCAGGAGGTATTTTCCCATGAAACTCCTGACTGAAACCCTCAGTCTCCCGTTATTGAGATGGAGTTCCTGCACGAATTTAAACACAACCCAGAACGTATTTGCTGCTATAAGGACAGAGACTGCAAGAAACAATTTATCGAAAACAGGATAAACCTTACCGCTCATCAATCCCTTGTACCTCGGCATCGTCAGGAACACATATCTGAAGAATTCAGTGAAACCTCCCCAAAGAAGAAACCCCATCAGTAATACTGCCGACAGCAGTCCCAGAAATGAAGAGAACAGGAAATACCTGCGAAGGTTGACTTTATAAAAATACATAAAATACAGCACCGGAAACAGAATCAGATAGGCTGCAAACAGAAAGGCCCCCCTGTCCACTGAGTATCCAAAAGATGCCAAAGGTATGAATGAAAACAGGAAGCCTGCCATGTAAAGCTTTTTAATCCGGTAATCCTGCCCCTTGCCGATATCCTGCAGCATCACAAGCGTAATCAGGAATAGAAATACGGTTATATCCCTCGTCTTGATAAGCATCAACCGGGGAAGATGGAACATTGCGGAACAATGCAGAAAGGCCAGTATGGTAATTGCGGTAAATGAATACAGGTACCTTCCGCGATAAAGCTGAAGCATTAAGATGGATAACAGGACAAAAACCACTATCTTCATAATCGACTCGAGTGTCCTTTCCGAACCGATAGATCTGCCAAAGAGGCGAAAGGCTATCACTGAACGCAGGGGATTCTCATAAAGACCGTGGAGGAATATAAAATCCTTATAGGGTGTCTCTCCCGCCATATACGATACGGCAGGCCCCAGGGTTTCACCCTCATGAAATGAATCAAATTTTCCCGAGGCATGGAAAGTCGGGATATTAAGCGCCACAACTATCGAAAATACAATGAGAAGGCCCGGCAGGAGGGCCTTGACCGGAGGCCGGAAATTATGTTGGGAAGCGCGGACAGGACTGGATGGCTCCGCAAATACGATATCGCCGAGTTTCCTTCCGCCCAAAAGATACGTTATGGAGAGCAGCAGCACAGGTGACAACAGAAATACGGCAAACCTTACAACATTGTTGGTGGGATTATACTGTATCCCGGTAAGTTTTCCCTTGACGCCCCACAGGTTCTGAAAGGGCAGCTCAATTCTGTTCCAGAGTAACAGTCCAATGGCAATACCCGTAAAAAACAGGACAAACAGAACCGAATACTTTATGACACTTTTTTGTTTCATCCACTCCTGTGCACATCTATCCAGCAACAAAAACAGCGTTGGTCAATGTAAAGGAGAGACATGATGAACACTGAACGGTTTTAAGTATCACAAAGGCTTCACCTGGATGGTGAACCGTGATACTTACCTCGGAGTCCCAACCGGATGTTGGGACGAGAATGAGTGAAGGGTTCATCATGTCTCTCCTTGATGAGACCTTTTGTCGCTGGATGTGGGGTTAACTGGAATCGATTTCTCATTATAACCGGAATCCGTCACAAAAAAGGGGTCTATAGATTCTATAGACCCCTTGTAAACCTGCCATATGTTTTAAAAATACAACTAAACCTCTGCAACCGCCTGTTCAACCTCTTTCAGCCACAGCAGCCTTGAGCCGTTTATCATTGTCGTATTCACTGCCTCAACAAGTTCTTCGGGGTTAAATGCAAGGTCTTCTCTCTTGCTGAAGGTAGCAGGTCCTGCCTTGGTACCGACTGCCTTCCTCTCCTTTTTTATGTCGGCAGTCTTTGCCGTCTTCAGGTTGATATTCATCTTCTTTGCAATGCCTTTAAGTATCTCCCTGTGGGCTATGGCCTCTCCAAAAGGTTCAATCGCCCTGTCAAGTGTCTTAAGCCTCCCCATATAATCCACAACTGAACCATCCGTCTCAAAAGATGTGGCTGCCGGGAGCACAAGGTCTGCCTCTTTTGCAAGTTCGCTGAGATGTGAGTGCTGCACAATCAGAAAATCCACCCCCGAAGGCCTCTTAAAAGGCACTTCTCCAAGGGCATAGAGAATCTTTTTAGCCCCTTCGGAAGTCATCCCGGCATATGTTGCTCCATTGCCTTTAAGTCCCATAAGAAGCGTCCCCCCGGCATTGGCCTCAATCGGCGCTGCCAGGGCATCACCCTTCAGGAGGGATATATTGGCAGAGGCCTCGTACAGCAGGGGGGAAGCGAGGATTACAGGTGAGTTTGCCACTGAGTACATCTCTGCCACCATTGTCATATCCTCGCTCAGCTCCACATCCGGTATCTCAAGTCCCTCGGGTGCCTTGAGCCCCAGCCCTGTCAATGCCTTTGCCAAACCTCCAAGCACAACGGCCTCATCGCCCTGGAGAGTCTTTATCGCTATATCCGAAAGCCTTATCTGCCCTGAATTAATAACTACCAGTTTGGCGCCCCTTGAAACCATCTTTCTCAGGGTGGCATCAAGTGCAGGAAAGACCCTCTGCCACTGTGACGGATTGATGCCCACAAGCAGTACGAGGTCCGCGCCTTCCAGGTCAACCTCGTCTCCTGAAAGTGAAGGCTCATCTGCATAGAGACTCACCGTGGAATCAATATCCTTTATCCCGGTTGTCCCGGCAAACCTCCTTAACGTAAGGATATCCTCATTGAGGAGATTTCCGGTGGTCACAATCCCTGTATCAGAGGGACTCCTGAGGAGATCAGCCGCTGTTGCATATGCCTCATCCCAGGTGATTGGCTTCAGTTCACCATCAATCCTCTTCAACGGACTCATCATCCTTGTATCTGCATTTATAAAATCAAAACCGAATCTTCCGTAGGCACAGATATAATGCCCGGCCCTGCCGTCATCCACACCGGCATTCACCTTTGCCACTTCCCCGTCGTGGACACTAACAACGGTGTCACAGGCATTACCGCAGGAGAGGCATACTGAATTGTATATCTCATACTCCCACTCCCTGCCCTTACGCCACCGGTCAGCCTCAAGGAGTGCGTTTACCGGACAGGCGTCAATACAACTGCCGCAGAAGGTACAACCTCCCTCCTGAAGGGGTTTGTCTTCTGCGGTGACCACTTTTGAGCCGACTCCACGACCGTTGAAGTCAAGGACAGCCGTCCCCTGCTCCTTGCATACCCTTACACAACGGCTGCAAAGGATGCAGTAGTCAGGATCGCGCTTGATAAAGGGATTTTTATCATCAACAGGGAAGCCAAACTTCTTCCTTGTAAAGGATGTCTCCTTTATCTCAAAATCATAGGCATACTGCTGTAAATTACATACCCCTGCCTTGGTGCACGTCATACAGTCAAGGGGATGCATGGATAGAATGAGGTCAATAACGTATTTCCTGATCTCCTGAACCTTCTCTGTCCGGGTATTGACGAACATCCCCTCTTTCACCCTTGTGGTACAGGCGGTCATTGGTGACTTCAATCCCTCTATCTCTACGAGGCAAAGCCTGCAGGCACCGCTTCCCTTGAGTCCTTTCAGATAACAAAGGTTCGGGATATGAATACCTGCTATCTCCGCAGCATCAATAAGATTCATACCTGCACGAGCCTTTACCTCTTTGCCATCTATTGTAAGCTTTACTGTACCAGCCATTGAAACCTCCTCATTGATAATTTATTCTAAACCTTAACACCCTCTTTTTTACGTGACGCTACAACGATAATCGCCCCTGTTGGACATACGTCAATACAGTCTCCGCATTTTACACATCTCTTCTGTCGTATCTCAAAAGGTAGATAGCCTGTCTTATACTTTACCTTCTTCTCACCCATAACGGCATTATATTTACATACCTCTTTACAGAGACCGCACATAGTACATTTTTCGGCAATGACTATGTATTCAATAAAGGCAGGGCAATCCATATCAGGGCAGATGCCTTCAACATGTTCCTTAAAGGCGTCTGCCTCCAGCCATTCATGGACAAATTCAGCGCTATCCTTACCCTTTTTACATAGTGAACCTGATAGCATGTTTTCTGTTATACGCTTAAGTGCAAGGATGTCTTCCTCCTTGCCTCTACCTTCAATAATATTCCGAAGTCTTACTCTTGCCTCATAGCTTCCGAAGGCGCATGGAAAACATCTCCCACACATTGGGCCCTCTAAAAACTCCTCGATATAGTATACCGCTTTCTGAACCGGACACCTTTTCTCTTCTGCCACCTTTTTTATTTCTTCTACTTTTAGCGCGTTCTTCTTTTCCATCCTTCACCTCAATAGATATCTTCTGCCATATAGATAACCTCCGGAAGCAAATATGAAACGAGGTCCCGATAAGAGATCACACCTATAAATTCATCATCTTCCATGACAGGCAGGTGTCTGAACTTTTTCTCCGACATAACATTTATTGCTACACCAATGTCAGTTGAAGCATCAAGGGTTACAGGGTCGGTACTCATCACATTCTCTATAATTTCGTCATTAAAGGAAACTCTTTTTACAAAGCAGTGCATGATATCCCTCTCGGTAAATATACCCACCAATTTCTTGTTCTCATCAAGAATCAATATGGAACCGACATTCTTTCCATCCATAATGTTCACAGCATCTGCCACCTTGCAATGCCTGGTACATGTGACAAGCTGGGAAGGTTTTGATTCCAGGACATCTTTCAAAGTCATTTTAACACTCCTTTCTACATGTTCTAATTGTTCATAAGGGATTTTAAACTGTTCCTGTAACCTCACAACACTCTGCTTCCATATCTTCACTGCATTAACAGGACATGCATGATAACAGGCCTTACACTTGGTGCAATATTGACGGTCGATAAAATACCTGTCCCTGGTTTCCTTGACTGCATCAAAAGCACATGCCTCTTTACAAAGACCGCACCTTATGCACTCGTTTAGATTTATGCTAAACACACCCAAACCGCTACAGACCTTTGCCTTGCAGGACTTATCATATATATGCTCTTCATATTCCTCTCTGAAATACTTCAGGGTACTGAGGACAGGATTCGGAGCACTTTGACCGAGGCCGCACAGAGACCCCTCCTGTATAAACTTTCCAAGTTTTATCAGTTTCCCGATATCTCCATCTTCACCCTCACCTCTGGTAATCTTTTCAAGTATTTGAAGCATCTGATAGGTACCTATTCTGCAGGGTGGACATTTACCGCAGGACTCAGCCTGCGTAAAGGAGAGGAAATAGCGCGCAATATCCACCATACAGGTATCTTCGTCCATTACCACCATACCACCTGAGCCCATCATTGAACCGACCTTCCTGAGGGAATCAAAGTCAACATGGAGGTCAAGATACTTCTCCGGCAGACAGCCACCTGACGGGCCACCTGTCTGAACAGCCTTAAACTGTTTTCCACCCATGATTCCTCCCCCGATATCAAAGATGATCTCCCGTAATGTCATCCCCATGGGTACTTCAACGAGTCCTGTATTGACAATCTTGCCGGTGATAGCAAAGACCTTCGTGCCTGGAGATGTCTCTGTTCCGATACCCTTAAACCATTCGGCGCCCCGGTCTATAATCGGAGGCACACAAGCATAGGATTCTATATTATTTAAATTGCTTGGATAACCCCATATGCCTCCACCAGGCTCGGAAAGCCTTGGAGGTCTTGGGTTGGGAAAGCCCCGCTTTCCTTCAATGGAGGCTACAAGTGCAGTAGACTCACCACAGACAAATGCCCCTGCTCCCTCGCGTATATCAAGATAAAAACTGAAGTCAGTGCCAAGTATATTATCACCAAGGAGGCCCATATCTTCGGCCTGACCTATGGCTATCTTCAGGTTCTTCACCGCAAGAGGGTACTCATGACGGACATAAATGAAGCCATACCGTGCATTAATTGCATAAGCACAGAGCAACATCCCCTCTATAAGGCTCTGGGGGTCACCTTCCATTATTGCCCTGTCCATAAATGCACCGGGGTCACCCTCATCTCCATTGGCAACCACAAGCTTTATATCCCCGGGTGCCTTCCCGGCATGGCGCCACTTCTTTCCTGCAGGAAAACCGGCGCCACCACGACCGCGCAGATTTGCCTTGTCCACCTCATCAAGAACCTCATCAGGTGTCATACTACCGAGGGCGCTTTCAAGGGCAGTATAGCCATCAACAGCAATATAGTGGTTTATATTGGTGGGGTCAATACGTCCGTTGTTTCTAAGCGCAATACGATGCTGCTTTTTATAAAAGGGAAGGGTTTCCATCAGTTCATAGGGCTCCTGATAGATTGTATCCCTGTAAAAGAGGTGTCTCACAGGATAGCCTCCTATCAGTGTATTTGTAACGATCGCAGGGGCATCCTCCTCTTTAACACGCTGATAAAAATAACCAAAGGGCTCAACCTTCATGACAGGACCCTTCTGACAGAGCCCCTGGCAGCCTGTCCTGACAACTTCTAAATCAACTCCCTTGTCTTTGACTTCTTTTTCAATGTTAGCAATAACCTTCCTTGCACCTGAGGCCATACAGGCTGTACCTGTGCAAACCCTGATTCTCTCCTTGTCTTCCTTAAATGTCTCATCCTTAAGCAGGAGTCTCAGATTCTTCAGGTCTTCCATGTTTTTCAGTCTTGCCATATCACTCCTCACCGGGTTTGTTTGTAACTCCTGTTCATTATAAAGAAAAACCACGCCTCATTACTTTACTCTTCTTCAATCATCTCTATAAGCTCATCGATCTTCTTCGGCCCGATCTCACCCACCACCTCATCGTTTACTGTTGCTACAGGCGCCAATCCGCAACATCCCACACAACCAACAGTCTCAAGTGTCATAGCAAGGTCCTCAGTGGTCTCACCAACGTCTATATGAAAACGGTTCTCAAGGGCATCAAGCACCTCTCCGGCACCACGGACATGACAGGCAGTCCCGGTACAGACCCTCACGATATTCCTACCCCTTGGCGTAAAATGAAACTGGCGATAAAAACTTGCCACACTGTAAATCTCCGCCAGAGGTAGCCCAAGTTTTTTAGAAAGCCTTCCGAGGGTCTCTCCGGGTAGATATCCGTAATCCTCCTGTATCCTGTGCAAAGTGGGTATCAACAACCCCTTTTTCCTGTCATGCTCACATATTACCTGTCCAATCTTTCCAATCTCTCTTTCAATGTCAAGACCTTCCATATCCATAGTATCCCCCGAATTTAATAATGTTGAATGCTAAACCCTGAATCTCAAATCCCGAATTATTTCACCCCTTCATGCGGTCTTGCTGCCGCCTCAAGCTTGCGCCTGTCTGCCATTGTCATCAGTTTTCTCTCGGTACCGAATCTGCCCGGCTCGTATTTTCTGAGTTTCAGTCCATCACGTTTCCTGTCTATGGCCTCGAGTGACTTCTTCAGTATCTCTTCAGGGTCCGGGATAAAGTCAAACTTTCCGCCAAACCTCTCTTCCCACTGTTTTGTCATTATCTCCTTCACCTGACTGCTTGCCTCAACAGGACTCTCCGAACCAAAGATAACATGCATACCTGAAGCAACAAAGTAACATCCGATTGCAAGGGCCTTCTCACTCATCCATTCCGGAGCGATACCGACTGCCGGCAGGCTGGAAATATCATCGCCAAGCCCTCCTTCCTCAACCATCTGAGTTACAACAGTAAGAATCCTTGAATTGTCTACACACGAACCAAGGTGCAGTATCGGCGGCACCCCTATAGCCTCACAGACCTCCCTGAGTCCAGGCCCCGCCATCTCAAGGGCTGTCTCAGGCGTCATATAGCCTGCCTTGGCACATGCCGCAGCACCACAACCTGTAGAGACAACGAGCACATCATTCCTTATAAATTCCCTTGCAAGGTAATCATGAACACTGTCCTGGATAATACGCGGGTTGTTGCAGCCGACTATCCCCACGACCCCCCTGATCCTCCCGGCCATGACGGCATCGTTCAGGGGCCTGAATGACGCCCTGAACCTCCCGCCCTGCATATATTCTATATACTCATGTGAAAACCCTGCAATCACCGGAGAGGTCTCATGCACCCTGCTGCCTTCCGTGGTACGGTTGGCATAGTTATCAATAGCAAGCCTGAGCACCTCTCTTGCCACCTCTTTTGCCCTGTGTTCATCGTACTCTATATGAACTGCATCAATCATTTTACCCTTGCTGGATGTAGTAACTACCTTTGTGTGGAACTTCTTTGCAGCCTGGGCAATTGCCGGCATTATACACTGGACATCCACCATTATGGCCTCTGCAAGACCCGTCATTACAGCCAGTTCCTGATTAAGGAATCCGCCTGCTGTGGGAATCCCGTGCCTCATCAGGACCTCATTGGCAGTACAGCACATCCCGACCAGGTTAATCCCCTTTGCACCCTTCTGCCTTGCGTATTCAAGCATCCCGGATTCCTGAGATACCTCAACCATCATCTCTGCAAGCGAAGGCTCATGTCCATGAACCACCACATTGACCTCATCTTCCTTCATGATTCCTATACTCGCCTCTGAACGTTTTGGCGACGGGGTGCCAAAGAGTATGTCTGTAATGTCGGTGCTGAACATTGAACCGGCCCAGCCGTCGGCAAGAGAGACCCTGAGTGCGGAAGTCATAAGGTTTTCAGGGTCCTGGTCCACACCCATGTTCGTCCTGTGCATGGCCTCTGCAATCTCACGGTCTACACCCCTGGGCACTATTGCCCACTTGCGCCATATCTCCTGCCGCTTCCCGGGAGCCCTCCTGATAAAGGATATCTCTCCCCTCTGCTGACCAAACTGCGAGATTATACTCTCTGCCACCTCTTTTGCTATATCTTCCTTTGTCCTGCCCTCTATTGAAATATCGAGTATACCGGCCAGTTTCTTCAGCTTCCCTTCATCCTTGATCGTAAAGTCCGGGGCCTCCCCGGTGGATGCCTCAAGGAGTGTATAGGCCATATCCCTTGCATGGTCACTATGCGCGGCTGTACCTGCAGCCACCATCCTCAGGAAATTCCTTGCAGCTACGACCGGAAGGGTTGCTCCGCACACCCCTTCAGCTTTCTCTTCAGCATCGGCGCCAACAAGCCTGCAGGGCCCCATAAAACAGGTCTTGCAGCATGCACCAGAGTGTCCTATAGGGCATGGTTTTAACCTCTCCGCCCTGTCAAAGGCAGTCTCAAGACCATGCGACTCTGCCCACTCCACTATCTCTTCGGCAACCTTGTCGGCACTTTTTATTACCTTTTCAGACATATTAAGCCTCCGTTTTTTATCATTGACTATCGACTATTTACTATTGATGAATTCAGAATTAATCATTTAATCTGAACCCGCAACCCTCTTTTATATTATCGATTCCATCTCAAGCGCCGGATGACCGGCCTCAGTCAGAAACTCAACCAGCTTCTCGGAATCCTCACAGATAGTCTCATCAGCAATCTTGTCAAGGAGGTCCGGAACACCCTCAGCCGCAGCTATCTGCTGAAACTTCTCCTTCACCCTCTCCTTAATCGCCTTTGTCATCCAGACGATCCTCTTTATACCACCATCGCCAAACAGAAACTTCTTGCTGGTTATAAAATTCACACCAATACCCATAAACCCCGGGGTCTGTACCCCACCGCCTACTGTTCCGGCCAGTGTTGAGAATTTCATGCCTATCGGGGTCATCTCCGTATGTCCGCGCTGAACAATCATTACACCGTTGGCCTCAGGTATAATTGCAACGATACATTCAAAGCAACCACAGGAGGTCATGGGATTTTCCATTATTGTATAAAGGTTCAATGTCTCAACCGCCCCGCCTGATGCCTGCTTCAGATAATCATCAACCCCTGTATAGCGTCCAAACCTCGGGTCAACAAGTTCACCCTTTGGAACAGGCTGGTTTCCGCCGGTCGGATCAATCTCATAGGCTGCCTTGCCGTCAAGCCAGTTATAGGCGCCACAGAGACCGAGTCTCTCAGGTGTTATGACACAGACATGACTCGGGGCAAAGGACTGACACAGCAGACAGGAATAGAAGGTATCCACACTCTCATCGGTAAGGGCTGCAAGCCGCTCATCATGTACCTTCCAATGACTCCTTGCCTCCTCTTTCCACTTAACAACATCCTCCTCTGTGGTAAAGAGTGTAACTTCCACCTTATCGACTATGGTGCTGAACCTCTTGTGTGTCATTGCATGATGTATCTTTCCTATGTCCTCAAGGCTGAAGCCGGCCTGCTTTGCAGCATGGCTGATCCTTATCCAGTTAATATCCCTCTGGCCCATGTGCCATATGCCCTGGCCTTCATTGATATTATGATGAAGTCTCCGTTCTACAATGCCCAGGAAATCCGGTTGCATCTTTCTTCCTGCCACCTCAACCAGAATTCCGAGCGGCATTACACCTCCCTGCTCATACCTCTCCTTCCAGTTCTCTCCGATGATATTTATCTTACCGTCCTCTATCTCTTCAAGCTCTCTCAGCCTTGCCCATTCAAAGGCAGGTGAGCGAGTGCCGCCAAACTCAATAAAGGTCTCCTCCTTACGGATCCTCTCACCCTCAAAGGCAGGGCCGTAGGCAATGGGAATCGGCGGCTTTTCAACAAGGATCTTAAGCCCCCTCACCTCAATCGCCTTCTGGACAATCTTGTCATGATCAAGCTCCTTCTCCACCTCTTCATAGGTACATACACCGGTGGGGTGGATGACAGGGACATCAGTATCGCAAATGGCAGGGAAACCCATATTTATGGCGCCGGCTCCTGTTGCCCACTTGACATCATCAAGCCCGCCCATGGGAAGGGCAAAGGCAAAGACCCTGTCTTTCTGATACTTCAGGTTGCCCTTGTAGTCTCCGGGTTTTACACCTCCAAAGATCATGGATGCCCTTATTGCCCAGTCAAGTGCATAGAGTGTATGCTCGGTTTCCGTGCCAAGCGGCACTATATATACATCCCAGCCAAGCTCTACCTTCTTTCTCAGAAGCTGTTTGGTAACACTGTCACCATTGGAACTTCCGGAGAGGAAGACGAGGATGTTCTTCTCCTGCAACTCCCTGACAATCTTTACCGCTGTATCATCATCAGGGGCTGCTCCGATAATGGCCGCAAACCCCGGCATCCTTCCATCAACAAGCTGAATACCAAGATTACGCTGTACGGTATCTGTAATAAATCCGTTATAAACATACCCTGTCTCAGGGTCCTTTGTCGGCTCCAGCCCCTCGATATACCTCAGTGCAAGCCAAATCTCCTCGGCAAAAAGGGTGGCCATTCCGGAATCAAGTGCCTCTCCCAGATAAGGCGTCCAGAGCTTCTCCTCAGGCTCGTCATGAAGAAGATCCTGAGTCATCCTCAGTGCCGTCTTCATGTCCTTAAGCGTCTTGACCTCAAAACCCGTAATACCGTAAATCAACGGCAGGGCATAGGCAGTATCGGGAAACTCGAAATGGTAATCCTCACCTTTTTCAGCAATAACCTTCTGTAGTAAATCCTCTGTCTGCCTGAAGACTTTATGTGACCCTCTTATAGCAGCCGAGGCTATTATCTTTGACATCCCGCACCTCCTTAAATTCGTTATACGTTATACGTTAACTGACAGGCTTTTTGTCCGTATATTCACCTGAAAACAACCTTTTTCCGTTGTTATCTGCGTCTCTTTACGCTGCAGCCGAGCGCAGAAAAGCAGGAAGGGCATTTGCCTCCCTTGGTCCGACTGTGACCTTCCATCCTTCAAGCTTGTCCTCAACAGCACCGCTGAGGATCGCCACATAACCCGGAATTATTAATTCCCTGTGATTAATCTCTTTCTCGATCCCGCTCTCCTTTATGAAACTGGCTATTTTTGAGCCCGTAAATTTACCGGCAGCCCAGGCAGTAAGCACCGACAGGCCCTCACAATCCATAATAGCAAGGTATGCAGGAACCTTCGAATTCTCCACCTCTCCTGATACTATAAAGTAAGTAAGTGAAAAATTGGTGGTAATAAGAAGGGGTGAGTCAGGCGTTGGGTCTCCGATCCTGTATATCTTCTGCTCAACCTGCATAGGCACCTGCGGGTCCGTGTAAACATTCTGCCTCAGTGTAAAGAGTGCAAGATTCTTCCATTTTTCCGCGGAACTGATAACTATTGTGGATGCATACTTTGCAATAGCAATCCCTGCAACCAGGGATTCAAAGAGGGCATCGCTGCGCTGTGCAAAGTTTATCACAGGATATCCGAGGGGCTTAAAATTCTTTTTTATAGCCGCCCTCCTGATAAAGGTGTTGTACTCAAGTATCTCTTTTGCAGAACCTGCCCCGGGGTCTATTAACATATCCTCAATCCCGAAGGACTTTATCTTTTCTGTAAGAGATGAAAGGGCTTCAAGGCCGTCTGCCTTTACGCCCAATGCAGCCTTGGCAGCCCTGGCAATCTCCGACATTTTTTCGGCATTAGCCTCTGTCGCCCCATAGAGAATCGCATTTTTCCCGTTAAAGGGTTTAATGGCGGCATCAGCGGCATCCGTATTTTCCGTACCAACAATTACTGCTACATCCGGGGCCTTTTGAGCAACCTTTTGCGCCAGTCTCCCGAATCTTCCCGGATCTCCGGAGTCATTACTTAAATATACGGCATCTATCCTCAAAAGCTGCCCTACCCTGTTAATCTCGGAGTCAAGCACATCCTTGATCTTTGCCTCAACTATATCATCGCTGTCTGTATCCTTAATCTCCAGTGCAAGGGCCGGGGGATTGACAAACTTCTTTTCGTGCCTGAAAAGCACGGTCTCCTCTCCCAGCTTTACAGCCCTCTCACCTGCACCAAGCGTTACCGGCCTTACAGGCGGGGCCGAGGCCTCACCAAGCGTTGCCTTTGCCTCCTCAGAGACATCAGGACAGGCATCCAGAGAGACCTGCCTCTGGGCAAGCTTCATTGCAAAGGCAAGGCATGTGGGAAACCCGCACTTCTTGCAATTTGTCTTTGGTAGTAGTTTAAATATCTGAACCCCGGTTAATGCCATCTTTTACCTCCATTATGTCAAAATCATTTATGTCGAACTGGAAAGAGTTAATTTATTAAATTACTACTCATTTACTCATATATGTCATGCATGAGACTCGTTTACACACATATGCACCTCATTGCATAAGTTCATCCACAAGCTGTTCCACTGCCTCTACTGCCTTCGGATGACGCATTATCAACAACTCCGATCCTGCCGTCATAAGTGATGAGGCCGTCATAGCCTCCCAGGCGATGCCCCTCTCCTCAAGGCTGCCCCACTCGGGAAGCACATCCTCCGGCGCCTGTGTCTCTTTTATCTTCCATACATACATCCCTACATCTGCCAGCATCGGCGGCTGCATGACCGCGTCATTCTGCGTCAATGCAGCAAGCCTTATCCGCTCCATCACCGAATATGTATACTCAAGCCCGTAACCAAGGGCCGAACACATCGGGTCTGTAATAAGTTTTTCCTTGTCAAAACCCATCTGGGTAAGCAGGATATTGAGCTGTTTTGACAGGTTAATGTCCAGTTCACTCATGGCAATAAGTTTATGCCCATTTGCCATTGCCGCTGCAGCAATGGTCTTGTAGTTTGCCTCCTGGGCCTTGCCGATTATACAGTTATGCCCTTTTGCTGCCTCAGCCGCCCTCACCAGGACCTCCGAGTCCTTCTCCACATGATTGCTGCCGAGAATGATAAGGGGAACCTTTATTGCCTGGAGCACATCGGTCACGGTTTTGGCGGCATCCTCTGCTGTCAGGTCCTTGCCGTCGGGATGTGTCCCGACAAGCCTGAGGGCAATGGCCTTTGCCTTCAGGTCCTCCTCGCAGTATTTCGCCCAGGTTACAGTATCCCCGCTCACACCGTCAAAAACCTTCCTTACAGTCTCGGGCCAGGCTTCGGGAGGAACATCCTGTATCTCATATGCAATCAGGGGCCTGTTAGGAACCTCTCCTTCAAAGGAATGAAAGGGAAGGACATTCTCACCTCCAAAGGTCTGTTGAATCCCGGCTCCTATTGTCACAGGAAAGACCCTGCCTGCAAAACTTTCCTTTGGTGGTACAAAAGCCATGTTATTCCTCCTTAATTCTTAAATTAAATATATCTCTTTAATTACATCTCCAGATAAGAGTGGGCGTATAGTGTCTTGCCCGTAATAACATCTATGGTCTTAACAGCCTCTATAACCTCTTTGGGGTCAGCAATAGCTGCAGTAAGCCCCTCATACATCAGAAGCGCAAGGAAGTATCTGTCAAGAATGTACCTCACTTCCTTCGGGCAACCATTGGATATATTGCTCAACCCGACAACTGTCTTCATTGGTGGGTCATTCAACTCCTGAAACATATTTATTGCCTTTATCACCTTTACTGCCTGTGCCTGCGTAGTAGCAATCTGCAGGACCAACGGGTCCAGATATAGATTCTCAAGGGGCACGCCATACTCCATCGCCCTTGCCATAATCTCTGCAGCAATAGCAGACCTCTCCTCCTCGTCCGCAGGCAGCCCGCCCTTGCCAACGGTCAGCCCAATAATAAGGCTATCGTACCTGGCGGCAAGTTCAAGCATGGGAAAACGCTCAGGGTCATTGGAAGTGGAGTTAATCATGGGGGTACCGTAGTCGTTGTTGTGAACCTTGAGACCGGCCTCAACGGCTGCATAATTCGTGGTATCAAGACATACAGGAAGTGAAACAGCCTCCTGAATGGTAGTAACCATCCATTCCATAAGCTCCTCACCACCATCCTCTGCAGGGCCGATATTGGCGTCAATCATACCTGCACCGGAGTTATTCTGCGCAAGGGCAATCTCCTGAATCGGTCCCTTGTCCCGCTTCATCATGGCTTCCCTGACGCGCTTTGCAATTATACTAAGTTTTTCACCAATTATCAGCATGGCAGACACCTCTCAAAAATTTTTTATTTACTTGCTCTATAGGTCTTATATCAGGATATAACCAAAGTCTGCAACTTAAGTTATTAGCTTAAAAGTCTACCATAATATTAAAACAAAGGTAAAATAAAAAAATATTATATATCAATATTGTCAGACATAAGGATTCCCGACGCACTTCGCTTGCGGGAATGACAAATAACTGTACTTTATACACAGACTCTAATCAATCCCCATTAGGTATTCATGTATTGATTTAGCTGCCTTCCTTCCGGCACCCATTGCAGAAATAACCGTCGCAGAACCTGTAACAATATCACCCCCTGCATAGACACCTCTTTTGCCGGTTCGACCCGTCTCCTCATCAACAATAATGTACCCCCGTTTATTAACCGAAAGCTGCTGCGTACTTTGAGGAACAAGAGGATTAGCATTAGTACCAACCGCCATAATTACAACATCAACAGGCATAAGAAACTCTGAACCTTTTACCGGCTCAGGACGCCTTCTTCCTGATTCATCAATCTCGCAGAGATCCATCCTGATACATTCAACAGCACTTACCCAACCGTCTCTGCCTATTATCTTCACGGGCTTTGTACATAATTCAAATCTTGCTCCCTCTTCCTTTGCATGATGAACCTCCTCCTCTCTTGCAGGAAGCTCAACCATGGAACGCCGATAAATTACTACGGCATCCTTTGCCCCTATACGAATGGCTGTCCTGAGTGCATCCATTGCAACGTTGCCACCACCAACTACGGCTACTCTATTACCTTTTTTAATCGGCGTGTCATATTCAGGAAACTCATAGGCCCTCATCAGGTTTACACGTGTTAAAAATTCATTGGCTGAATAAACCCCGTTAAGATTTTCACCTTCAATACCCATAAACCTTGGAAACCCTGCCCCTGTTCCAATAAAACAGGCATCAAAATCCTCCATTATCCCGTCAACTGTAACAAGCTTCCCAACGACTGCATTTGTAATAATCTCAACACCCATATCCCTTAAAGATTGTATTTCACGGGCGACTATCTTCTTGGGCAGACGAAATTCCGGAATACCATAAAGCAAGACACCGCCTGGTTCGTGGAGCGCCTCAAATATCGTAACTTTATATCCAAGGCCGGCAAGCTCATATGCGCAGCTTAATCCCGATGGTCCACTACCCACAATTGCAACCCTCTTCCCGGTTGATACAGGCAGTTCTGAAAGTGACCTCCGGCAATATTTCATTTCCCGGTCAGCAGCAAATCTTTCCAGACGGCCTATAGCTACAGGTTCATATTTTTTACCTAATGTACAAGACTTTTCGCATTGGTCTTCCTGGGGACAGACCCGCCCGCAAACTCCAGGCAGAAGATTTACCTCTTTAATTTTATCAATGGCCTCCTTGAACTTTCCTTCCTTGATAGCCCTGATAAATTGAGGAACAGGTACATGAACAGGGCATCCCTCAATGCATTGCGGCCTTGAACAGTTCAGGCACCTCTTAGCCTCTTTAATAGCCATATCTTCAGTATAACCAAGAGAGACTTCGTTAAAGTTTGAACGCCTCTCCATCGGGTCCTGTTCTCTGACAGGCATTCTATGAGGTATAATTTTTGGTTTTTTCTTTTTCCTGTCCATTTTCATTCCTTTTTTTTTAACTCAAATTACGGAAAGGTATGTGTTGTCCTTTCCCCTGGTTTTTATATAACTTCTGACATTCTTCATCCATAACCAATCAGCTCAGCACTCTTTAACGAGCAGGTGTGCGTGACGCCTTTTCCATGCATCGAATGACTCCTGTTCCTCGTGGACATACATCTTCTGGCGATTCATTAACAACTCCCAGTCAATCCGGTTCCCGTCAAACTCCGGTCCATCAGTACAGGCAAACCTGGTCTCACCCCCCACTGTTACACGACAACATCCACACATACCGGTGCCATCTATCATAACAGGGTTTAAGCTGACAATGGTTTTAACACTAAAGGGCCTTGTCGTTTCGCAAACAAATTTCATCATAATAGCAGGACCAATAGCCATAACCAGCTCAGCTCCATTCTGTGCCAGCTCTTCCCGGACAACCATAGTCACCACACCCTTAACGCCTTTACTCCCGTCATCAGTTGTAATGAGTACCCTGTCACTCACCTGCCTCATTTCTTCCTCATAAATTAATAAATCCTTACTTCTTGCCCCAATAATTGTTACAACTTCATTTTTAGCAGCCTTAAATTCCCTTGCAATCGGATAGAGTGGAGCAACGCCAAAACCACCACCAACGAGAATAACCCGGCCAAGTTTTTCAATATGCGTTGGTTGACCCAACGGTCCGCAGAGGTCTAATATTTCATCCCCTGCTTTTAACGTTGACATCTCGCTTGTGGTCTTACCTACTGCCATGACTATCAAGCTAATCGTTCCTTCTTCAGGATTAATGTCTGCCAATGAGAGGGGAATACGTTCACCCTTTTCATGGAGACGAATTATCACAAATTGTCCCGGTTTTGCAATTTTAGATAATAAGGGCGATTCAATTTTATAATAAAAGACGTCAGGGGAACGGACTAATTTTTTCTCCAATATCCTGGACATATTGCCCTCCTTAAATTTATTAATTTTCGGACCCGGCGATAAAAAGGCTTAAGGAACATGCAGGGTATCGAGTATGTCAAATAGTGATATTACAGACGGGGACTGCTGAGGAAGTTCATAAAGAGGCCTGCCCTTCAGGTCATACTCAAATATATTCGGGTCATCCGGAATTGTACCGGCAAGGTATAAACCTGCGTCAACAGCAATTCCTTCGAGGGCTTCCCTCTCATTTCCGGAGATGCGGTTTATTATCAACACCCTTTTCTCAATATCAAGTTTCAGCTCATCCACAAGGTCGCTGATCCTCCCTGCAGTCTGAATTCCTCTGACAGTCGGGTCACTCACTATCAGCAGGAGGTTCACTTTATGTGTGGTCTTCCTGCTGAGGTGCTCCATACCCGCCTCATTGTCAATCACCACATAGGGATAGCGCTCTGCAAGGATGTCCGTATATTTTCTGATAATATTATTGGCTGCGCAATAACAGCCCGGCCCTTCAGGCCTGCCCATTACCAACAGATCAAAACCCTTTGCCTCTATCAGGGCCTGATTAATCTGGTATTCAAAGAGCTCATCCATGCTCATCCCCCCCGGTCTTTCACTACCCGAACGTATGGTCTCAAGTGAGGACTCCCTCAGTTGTCCCACAGAGGCATGAACCTTTATGCCAAGCGCTTCATTCAGGCATGCATTACTGTCGGCATCAACTGCAAGCACAGGCCCCCGCCTCTTCTCAACAAGATACCTCACCGTCAGTCCTGCTATACTCGTCTTTCCTGTACCGCCTTTACCTGCAAGAGCTATCAAAAACGACATACAATCTCTCCTTCGTATTCTTTTAAAAGATTAAAAAACCACATCAAATCCCATCTCCTTCATACCCAAAAGAAACCGCCTCCGCTTCACCTTTATCTTTACTTTATCTCCGGGCTTCCTGTCAAGAAGCGCAATCCTTATATCAGATATATCCGAAACAACCTTATCACCGACAGCCGTTATTATATCACCCACTTTAAGACCTGCCTTTTCGGCAACCCCTCCCTTCATGACCTTCTCAATAACAACTCCTTTCTTCTGATCCTTGAGAAAGACCATCAGCCGTGCACTCTCCGGGGGTTCAATCCGCTTTGGAAACAGGACAAAATCTGCAATCCCCCGGTCAAACCCCTCCCCCCCGTAATTAAGGATAACCGTCGGACGTTCCCTGGTCAACCGCCTTACCCTGTCCGGTATTCCCCATGAGTGCCGGACATGCCCGTTTCCGGCAAGGACTACAATCTGCTTATCGGGATATTTTTTCAGTGTATCTGCAATACTGTGAGCCATGGTCTCATCCCACAGGATCTGCGACTGAACGAAATTCTCAAAATTCCTCTTCCGGTTATTGTCGTGTTGGGAAAAGACTTTTCCGAGGTATTCCCTGTACCGTTGGTTCGTCATATCCATATCCCGAGGTATTTCGGCATATTCATCTTTAGAAAGCGAGTCAATTCCATTTTCCGAGACCTTTTTAATAATCTCTTTCCTGATATTCAGCGCTATTACCGGAATGCGGTTGGCACGTGCGTACTGGAGAATATCCCTGTAGAGGTTGTAATCAAATACCCATCTTTTAAAATACTCCGTCTTCTTAAGGAACTCTCCCTCGGTTATCCCGCCCTGAATGTATTGATCTATGTACTTTTGAAAGGGCCGTTGAAACATCTCCATACCGATAACCAATTTTCTGCCGTCCCTGTATAACCTCCTGATAATTTCATACTGTACTACGTGGTCCTCATATGCAGTATGCATCTCTCCTACGAAAATCACCCTGCTATCCCTAACCTTGCGTATCACAGCGTCAAGCCCCGTGGTATCCGCAGTCTCTACAGCATCAAGCCGGAGTGTCAGGTCCACAAAAATACCCTTCCCTGAATCAGCGGTCTTTTTAAGGATGTTCCTGCCGTTTTCAAAGACAAGGAGGGAATAATTCCCGTATCTGAATATCTTTCTGAAGGCCGTGTTTACCTCTTCCCGGTCTTTTGCATTAAAGACCACTGCAACCCTTCCCGTATTCAGGGGGTTTTTATAAACCTTTACAACAAATCCTCCATCAGGGAGGGGTTTGTCTGCAAAAAGACGCCTGTAAATCCTGTTTTTGACAGACATTATCAGGATGGAATGTCCCTCTATCTCCTTATCAGTAACCTCTTTCTCACCCCTTACAGTATATCCCTGCTCTTTAAAAAAGGCTGCAGCATCCTTATAAACCCCCTTTTCATCCTCAGGCACAATAACGACACTGCCCTTTCTCCCGGTAAAGGCAGATACCACCGGCGGCACCTCGCTCTCTGCAAGTTTTCTCATGGTGTCATAATTCTCATCAAGGAATATCCTGAGGGGTCTTGCTGAAAATGCCCTTTCATAGTGCTGGTCTGCCTTATCGACCCTGATAATAAACCTCTCCTCCCCCGCTGCTGTCTCAACCCTTGCAGGAAGATCAAATACAAAGGGGGCACCGTCCTGAACAATATTGAGCCTCAGGAGATACTTGCCGTCTCTGAAAACAACCAGTGCATCCTTTACATCAAATGAGGGCACACCCTTTCTGTCGATCCACTGCTCGAAAAACTCTTTTAATTCAAGCCCGCTTGAGGATGCAAGGGAATCCCTGATGTCATCCCATGTGGCTTCCCTGTATTTACTGGATTCAATAAACTCCCTGAGGCCCTTGAAAAAAGCATCGTCTCCAAGTCTCTTTCTCAACATATGAAAGACCATTGCCGACTTGCCATAGCCTATAGTCATCGAGGCAAAATCCTCACGGCTGGTAAAATCCTTCAGGGCAATCTCATCACCTGCAGACACATAGTTCATGTAATCAACCATAATCTTCTTCCTGTACTCCGCCCCTTCACCTTTGAGCTCCTTATACCAATGGTCTGACAGATATGTTGTAAGTCCCTCCGACCAGTTGCCTGATTTGTAATCAACATAAACATAATTGCCGAACCACTGGTGGAGTATCTCATGACCAAGAGACGTCTTGACTATAAAGGGCAGCCGGATAACCTTTGAGCCAAGCAGTGTATATGTGGGAAAAGAGTAGCCCGTCTGAAAAATGTTCTCGACAATGGAGAAATTTTTATAGGGAAATGCCCCAAGCATGGATTTATAGAGTTTTAAATATCTCCTTGTATTTTCAATATAGGAGGCGGCAAGTCCTTCATCCTCCGAAAACAGATAGGTCTTTATCGAAACACCCTGAAACTGCTCTTCCTGCACCCGGTATTTTCCGGCAACAAGGGTTATCCCGGCAAGTGGATGGGGGAAGTCAAAGCTTATGGTCTTAATATCACGGTCAACAGAGACAGTGGTAGCCCCGGATTCCGATATAGCCTCAAAGTCTTTCGGGACCTCCACGGTCAGACTGTAAATAAAGTCTCCCTTAATCTCGGGGTACCATTGCTGCAGCAGCATAACACCCGTGGTATCCACTACATTGCCGTCCGCTACACCGGGATTGACGGCGGATTCTTCCTCTACCTTGGGTTTAAATACAGCGCTGTATTCAAACTCAACTAACCTCTCCCCTTTTCCTGCCTCAAGGGCCTTCAGGGCACCCTCTCCAAACTCATATTTCTTACCATTTATCCTGAATACCTTTATGTTGAGCCCGGCTGTCCGGAGGTTCAACTTCATGCCTTCCGGCACTGTAACCTTCGCCCGTCCCTCAATAGAATTGCTTTCCGGCAAAACCCTGACCTTAAGCTCATACAAGGGTATTTCAGAGGCAGAAGTGTTATTGCAGGACATAATCACGGCAATAAAGAATAACGCCGTAACAAATCGCATATATATCATCATTAAAAATCTCCTGTATACTTAAACTAACTCACCAAAGAGTTCACAGAGAAAATACAAAAAAGAAAACTATAAAGATATTTTAGTTCTTTAACCTCTGTGGCTGTGCAGTATTATTAACCCGGCAACTATTCAGAAAGACATGTTTGTCTGCCATGTCAACACTTAACCGGCAAAAACATGCTCTTTACACACCCCCTACCCCCTCTTTTTAGAGGGGAGAGTACATGCTTCCTGCTTTCTCATTGCTGTTTATCAGCTTGCACGCCGTTCCCTATCCCCATTCCGCCCCTTATCTGTAAATCCTCTGCTTTCCCCGCTATCAAGAGGGGATTAAGGGGTGTGTTCCTTTTAAAAACTCTGCTTCTATTTGCCGGTTTATTAATCCTTTTTTATCCTGTTAATCCTGTCTAAAATTCTCTATGCTTGTCTGTTTGTTCTTAGCAAGAAGTGTTCGAATGATGATCAGAACAGCCGGTTGGGAACATTTATTTTCAGGTGTTCGTAGGCGCCACGGGTGGCAAGCCTGCCCCTTGGTGTCCGTTCAATCAAACCCTCCTGAAGGAGAAAGGGTTCATAAACATCCTCTATCGTCTCCTTATCCTCCCTCACAGAGGCTGCAAGGGTGTCCACACCTACGGGGCCACCGGCATATTTTTCAATAATTGTAAGCAGGAGTTTCCTGTCCATATCATCAAGCCCCCTGTCATCCACATCCATGGCCTCAAGTGCATACCTCGCTATCTCGATCCCGATCGTGCCGTCACCTTTGACCTGGGCAAAGTCCCTCACCCTCCTCAGGAGCCTGTTTGCAATCCTCGGCGTCCCTCTTGAACGGCGGGCAACCTCAATGGCCGCATCTTCGGCTATATGGACATCAAGGATGGCTGAGGAACGCTTGACCACCCTTACAAGCTCTTCAGGCATGTAGTATTCAAGCCTCACAATTACACCAAACCGGTCCCTGAGTGGAAAAGTCAGCAGCCCTGTGCGGGTAGTGGCGCCAACAAGTGTGAAATGAGGCAGGTTTACCTTGAGTGAACGGGCATTGGGGCCCTGTCCGATTATAATATCCAGGTGAAAATCCTCCATGGCAGGATACAGTACCTCTTCAACAATCCTGGGCATCCTGTGTATCTCGTCAATAAAGAGGATATCCTGATCCGAAAGGTTTGTAAGTATTGCTGCAAGGTCTCCCTGCCTCTCGAGCACCGGCCCTGATGTGGTCTTTAGGCTTACTCCAAGCTCATTGGAGATGATATGTGCAAGTGTGGTCTTTCCAAGCCCCGGCGGGCCATAGAAGAGAACATGGTCAAGCGCCTCTCCGCGGTGTCTTGCTGCCTGAATATAAACACGAAGGTTATCCTTTAACCGCTCCTGCCCTATAAACTCTTCAAAACTCCTGGGCCTTAAGGTCACATCCAGGAGCAGATCGTCCTGTGATACCTCAGGCTCAACCTCTCTTTCATCCGTTTCTTTCAGACTTACCTCCCGATCTGATCGACTATTGACTATTGATTATTGACGAATTAAACTTATTAACCCGGCAACTATTCAGAGAGACATGTTCGTCTGCCATGTCAACCGGTAAAAACATGCTTTTTACACACCCCCCTGCCCCCTCTTTTTAGAGGGGAGTTATTCACTCCCTCCTTCTCAAGACTCTCTTTTACCAGCTTACGCTCCACCTTACCTCATTCCACTCCTCCCGGTAAGACCAGGGATGGCAAGGACTCTCCCCTCTATCAAGAGGGGATTAAGGGGTGTGTTCCTTTTAAAAAATCTGTTTTTATTTGCCGGTTTAATAAATTAAATATTTAATTCTTAATTCGTCAATAGTCAATCATCAATAGTCAATAGTCAATCTCTCACCTGTTCAGATATTTAAACGACTCTTTAAGGAGATTCTCAATCTCCCTGATTCCCTTCTGATAGGCACGATCCAGCACCTCCTGGGCATGTGCCTTTTTATATCCGAGGTTGACCAGCGCTGAAAGGGTATCCTCGTAAGCCCGCTCTTTTTTCTCCCCTGTCTTCGGAAGCTTCTCCCTGAGCTCGAGAATAATCCTCTGCGCGGTCTTTTTCCCCACACCGGGAATCCTTGTCAGCAATCCCACATCCTCTGTCTCTACCGCCCTTAAAAAATCCTCGACTGGAGAGCCGGACAGGATATTCAGCGCAAGCCTTGGTCCCACCCCTGAAATACCCAGCAGGGATTTAAATACCTTCTTCCCGTTTTCATCCAGAAAACCATAGAGGTCTATGGCATCATCCTTCACATTCGTATAGATAAAGAGGAAGACCTCCCTGCCCTCCTCCGGCAATTCTGAAAGCACGCTCAGAGGGACACTCACCTCATAGCCAACCCCCCCTGTCTCAACCACTATGCACTCAGGCCGCTTCAGAGAGAGCCTGCCTCTCAAAGTCCCTATCATCTCGGGGATTGCCCTCCTTTTTTAAAAAAACGGATATGTTTCATCTATAATTCAGGTGTATTATACAATAAAGAAAGGTTGTTACAGGAAGAACAGCGGGGATTAAAAAAAAGCAGGACTACATTGGGCCGCAGATTTTCGCAGATAAACGCAGATTGTCAGAATTTTTAAAACAACTTTCCCTGATAAGTATCTGCGTGTTTCTGCGAAAATCTGCGGCAGAGAGTATTAATTTTTAGTCGTAAAGCTCCTTTTATAGCTTAGACTCGCCGCACCCTTGTCATCACTTGCAACAACCTGCCAGGAGTATGTAGTGTCAGGGCTGAAGTTCTCAACCGTATAGCTCAAAAAGGCTGTTTCCGTCTCACCGGAGACCTTGCCGTCTACATCGGAAACCGTACCCTTGCCGCATGAGACCAGCAACATTGCCGTTAATATTATCATCCCTGCCAACAGGGCTATCCTCCTCCGCCTTCCATCACCTGCAATGACCACTCCGAACAGCAGCAGTCCAAGCCCTGCGTAAAGTGTCCTGTCGGCCCTGCCCGTAAGGGTTGTTGATCCTTCCACTTTAGCGGCAACACAGTTCTCCTGAGTCCCTTCATTGTCTTCACAGTATCTGATCTCATAGGTCACAGGGTCACCCTCCGGGTCTGTGACTCCCTCCCATTGAAACGTTACCGTGGTCTCCAGACCTGTTTCACCGTCTTGAGGTGAGACAGGCGCAGGCCTGTCCGGTGTATGGTTGCCCTCTTCCGGCAAGCATGAGCCCGTGACTCTCTCAAACGCCTCTGCATCCACCCCTTCGGAAACAGTCCAGGGCCAGCTCTCACCAGCTGACGTCCCGCACATGGATACCACAACCTCACTCTCATCCGGGTCGTCGGAAGGAATGCGGACGACCTTGCCCCAGGCGCCTGTATCAGGCGAGGGGTCGGTGAAGAGAATCGTGAGTGTGCAGGCGGCTGATGGCACAATAGTCCGGTTTGAACAGTTATCTGTTATGGTGAATGGCCGGAACAGCGCCGGCTGGTCGGATACATAGGGTATCTGACCGATGTTCAGGTCTGCATCACCGAGATTGGCTACAGTTACAGTATGAGATGTGTTCGGTATATCTCCAAACGGCACCTCAAGGTCATTATCCGTACCTGACGAATCAGTGACTGAAATATCAGGTTCAGGCACTGCTGCAAGGGTTACCGTCATTACCGGGGCAGAGGCGCTGATGGAGGTCACCTTTACATAACTTTCCGTTCCGTTATATAGATTACTGTCCGGGGTGCTGCTGCCTGTAAACGACGTATTGTCGGCAGAACCTGGATAGAGGTCGCCGCTGTCTCCCCTGTTATCATTCTTCTCAAGGTTCCAGAGGCCGTCGGCCTGCTCCAGTGAGACCCGATAGTGGGTTACTGAGCAGTCAGAGGGGGGATAACACTCGTTTTTGTTATCTGTCCGGCTTTCATCTATATGCCATATGGCAAGGCCGGCTGCGGGCAGTCTCTCATCAAAAGTACCTGGAATACGCTGCCTGTTTTCTACCAGTAAATATTCCCCTCCGGTAGCAGGACTCCCGGGGAGAAGCTGATACACATCCGCCGCAGAGGCTGCCGCATTAATGGGCTCATCAGTCAGTCTATATGTAACCTGGGTTGGTGTAACCCATCCGAGGAAGTATTTGCTCCATGCCGACATAAGGGCAGGGGTATCCCCAAGGGTTGACACATAGTTCCATGAACCTCCAGCCATCAAACCCCAGTTACCTATCCCCTCCGAGCTCCCGTCAGTGTCGTAGAGGTCAGGCAGGCCCAGGGCATGGCCGTACTCATGGGTGAAGACACCTATCGTTGACTGGGTTGCCGAAGGAGTTGACTGATAAAGCTCGGGCATGATGATGTAATTGTTCACAATATAGCCGCCCGGGCAGGCAGCGTCTGAATCGCCTGTGGTATAGGCGCCGTAGTGGCTGTATCCAGCGTATTGGGCGCTGGCGAGGTCCCAGCTATTGGACCATATATCTGTTTTGGATTCACCAACCTCCTCGCCGGTGCCCTGATGGACTATTCCCACTACATCCACGTAACAGTCCCCGTCGGAGTCATAGGCGGAAAAATCAACCGTGGCATCTGCTGCCGCAACGGCCTCGTAAACAAGGTCTCCGGGCCAGGTATCCCTCCCCTGCGCATCATTAACAGCGCCGTAGTAGTTATGGTTATTTGCCGCTGTGTACCATCCTACAACACCGGCCGGACCGGGTGATATGCTGAAGGCTCCGTATGAAACCTCCTCGTAGTAGTCCTTCATGCTCTTGTTTCCCGTACCAAACAGGAGGGCATCAAAATCCAGGGGGTTGTACGTCGTTGTTGTATCATTAAAATTTATCAGGATGACGGGGATATTCGCAGTCCCTGAGGGAGGCACCACCCTTTGAGGCGTATCGACGGACTTTACCGCCTTGCTCCGAGGGGTTTTCAGCGCGGTCTTTTCAACCGGCCTGAGATGTATTTTTAAACCAACAGGGAGTTCAATTCCAACAACCCGGGAAGAGGCTTCAAGCCTTCCCTTGCCGTCTGTCCTGGCGTAAGTCCAGTTTCCCGTAACCTTATCACGAATGACGGTGTGCTCATCTTCAGTCTCCCAGCCATGCGACCACTCATCACCCCACTGCCGGGCAGGAAACTCTGTCCCGTCAGCCTGCCTGAGAATGTGCTCAACCGGGGCAGCCACAACCGCTCCGGCCTCCACCCCCCACAGTGCAATAATACAACAAACCATAACTGCGCAAAAAACAACTCCGGTTATTCCTGTCTTCATCCACCCCCCAGGCCTAAAGCTTAAAAGGGGACAGGCTGCTTTCTTCCCTGATTTAAAAAAAGGAAAAAAGCAGCCTGTCCTTCCATACTAATTTTAATATCCCTTCTTCACTTACCGTGTTGTAAAGCTCCATATTTCACTTGAAGCCTCACCACCCTGTCCATCACTTGCAATGACCTTCCAGTTGTAAGACCTATTGGCATCAAGTGGAACGGGAGCGTGATAGGTCTTAATACCGGGCGCTGAAAAGGGATCAGTACCGTTAGCGCTCGATGTATCGGTTGTGCTTTTACCGCATGAGACGAGGAACATGGCTGTTATTGCCATCAGACCGATCAACAGCGCTATCTTCCTGCGCCTTTCACTGCCGGCAATGACCATCCCGAAGAACAACAGTCCTGCCCCGGAACCAAGTCCGGCATAAAGGGTATTGCTGCTCCCCCTGGCAACATTACCAGCCACGGGCACGGGGTAACAGTTACTGCCTTCAAGTGCCTCGCCGTCAGGGGCATAACAGACCTGATAGGACACATCGTCTGTGGAACTCCAGGCGAATTTTACATCCGTCGGCACGTTTACGTCTTCGGCAGCCGGGTAGAGGAGGGCAGGTACGCTTGGCGCTGCCGTACTAACTGCAGCGGGCACTGCACAATCACTCAGGAGGCTCAGGAGTTCGTTGCCTGACACAGTAGAGTCGGTTGTTACGGCACTCGTCCAGCGCGGGGCCGTGCCTACGGTTGTTCCGCACATGGCTATTTTCACCTGTGGAACAGTTGCATCATTGGAATTTATACGGATGACCTTGCCGAAAGAGCCTACGGCAGTCGGTGAAAAGACAACATCCACTGTGCAGGTTCCTCCGTTTGCAAGAGTTCCTGCAGTGGAGCAGTTGTCTGTTATGGTAAACGGATCAAATTTGGCCTGGCCTAAAGTTGCAAAGGATGTGTCATTCATGGTAAGTGGAGAAGTGCCCTTATTGGTTACAGTGATGGTCTGTGATGCTGATGAGCTGTTTACTGCTACAGTCTTGCCGTAATTCAACTCCAGGTCATCGGTTGTCCCTGCATCATCGGTCACAGCAATGCTCGTTGAGACCCCAAGGGACCTGTCACCAGGACCGGCAGCATATGCATGGTCATTCCACATCGTATACTGCGCAGGATCAGTAGCCGGACAGGTATATGGAGCACTACTACTACCCCAGCCGCTCTGTGCCCTTACGTTCCAGGTGTGGGAGCCGGCAGCAGGTGTATAGGAGGGGAATGAGTACTCTGTCCAGGGGGTACCTTCCACGGTATCAGTTGTGCTTGTAGCTACAGGAGCGCTGCCTACATCAGGGGAGTTGCCTACATACAGATCTACGCTGCTTACACAGGGATGGCCCCTGCCGTCAGCCCTGGGAACCTCGAGTATCCCGACCTTAAACGGCACGGCACCGTTTGCGTATCCATCAGGCGGGGTTACAGCATAAATCTGAGGTCCGTGGAAGTCGGGATTGGTGGCAAGTCCGTCAATTTTATACCACTCCAGCATGCCCCCACCGGCATAAGTGTCAACACCGTCAATGGAGTAAACATTTCTGAATCCCAGTTTCTGCATATAGGCGCCTGCCCAGTAGCCGCGGTAGCCATTGGTGCTGATGAGGTAGATCCTTTTATTGAAATCAATGACCCCTGCCTGTTTCAGGTACCCAAGGATGGATTGAAACTCGCCAGTATCTTCCGGGAATGCACCCGCAAAGCGACTGATCCAGAAGGGCACATTTGGAGGAAGAACCGTTACACCGGTTAGAGTATCGGTCCACTGAGGGGAACGGGCATTAGAGGATGTACTGGCGCAATTATAAGAAAACGAAGGAGCCTGTCCTGTCACAGCGCATCCGTTATGCTCTTCCCAGGTGCGGACGTCAACTATTATGCCGGTACGTGCAGCGGCAGAGGATTCAGCCTCTACCGCTGAAATATCGGACACTCCAAGGGCATTGTTGTTAAGCCCCCTCCCGGCATTATTGACTGCAAGCGCCCTCCAGGTATAGGTTCCAAGGGGTATGTCGAACGGAGCGGTACCGGAGGTGGAATCAAATGTATATTTGGTCCAGAGGCTGCCGGAGGTATCGGTCGTGTCAAAAGCAACCTCATTCCCCCTGTATCCGGCTTTATCGAACATCTGAAGCGAGACCCTGGTTACCGGTGGGAGGGTAAAGGAACCGCTTGAGGTCGGCTCCAGGATGCTGACGGTAAAAACCGTATTGCCGTCAAAGGTTGCAAAGACCTGCGGCGGCACAGTGGTAAAACTGAAATACTCCCCCATCCCCATATATTTAGGCAAAGAGTCGGCGTTCCACTCGGACATGCCTCCCTCGGCAGTGCCGGTACCGTCACCGTCAATATTGTACAGGTTGGCAAATGTGCCGCTCCCTGTTTTAGCGCTGTTAAATGTCCTGCCGTCCATCCATGTAGCCATGTAGCGGCTCCTCACCCCTGTACGGCAGAGGAAGTAAAGCCTTGTGTTAAAGTCAATCACTCCCCTCTCAAGCAGACCCTGTATAATATCCGTCACCTCTGTTGGGTTCTGTGGCACTGTGCCGGTATTGGTGTCAATCCACCAAGGGATGTTTATCGGCAGATGTGTTTTACCGTTTACCCTCCACTTCGGGGTACCGTTGTATACAGTGTTAGTGTCTATAGCCCCTGCTATTGCACAGTCGGTGGGACCCCAGGGGGGGCATTTACCGTTATTCTCATCAACTGAGCGCACATCTATTATAACCGCATCCGTGCCGGTATCTTTCACGTCATTGTAAGCAACAGTCGCCGGTACTTCAGTAAAAGCGGCCCTTGCCGACTGCGCTGCAAACAGAAAAAACCCTGTGAGCGCCAGAAAAAAAATGGTGTATATTCCTGTTCTCCTCATAACAACCTCCTTGACCTCAATGTAGTACCTCCAAAACCTGACCACAGAGGACACAGAGATTATTTCAAAGATTAAAAATCGGTCTTCAAGTGTTTCTCTGTGGCAAAATTCTTTTTTTTATCTCTTTATAGATATTTAATTAGAGTCTGTGTATAAACTGCGGTCATTTGTCATTCCCGCAAACAAAGTACGTCGGGAATCCTTCTTAAAGAACGATTTCCCGAACGCTTTCGGGGAATGACAGAAAAAGACAACTCTTTGACTTTATACACAGACTCTAATTAGTAACTGTAAAAAATATTAATCTGAAAGAATTAAAAGGCCCGGACCACCTGCGGCGGCCCGGGCCGGAGTTACATCTCAAATTCTGCTAATACAGACCTCTTTAGTGCATTCCTCTTCTTGTACTTGTACCGCTTTTGGTCTTGAATTTCCACACATCGCTTGAGGTCCCGTTCTGGTCGTCACTTGCAGTGACCTGCCAGTAGTAAGTAGTATTTGTATCAAGTCCGCTGATAACGGTACCCGTTGTGTTGTCGGTTGTAACGCTACCGCATGAGACGAGGAACATGGCCGTCAATATCATCATACCGATCAACAGGACCATCTTTCTCCGCCTTGTACTGCCTGCAAAGACAAATCCAAACAGAAGCAGTCCCGCTCCGGCGCCAAGCCCTGCAAACATCGGCCTGTCGGTGCCTTTAGCGGATGCTGTAGTGTCAGCCACAGGCACGGTAACACAGTCCTCTGTGAGATTCTCGTCCTTACAATATGTAACCTCATAGGTCACAGGATCATTGTCAGGATCCGTGGCTTTCTTCCACACAAGAGGCAGATCGCTGGTTGGTACACCAGTAGCACCGTTTTCCGGGTAGAGGAGTTCCGGCTTTGTAGGCGGCTGGTTAGCGCCTAACT
This sequence comes from bacterium, assembly GCA_036244995.1. Lineage (GTDB taxonomy): Bacteria > Nitrospirota > Thermodesulfovibrionia > Thermodesulfovibrionales > JdFR-85 > BMS3Bbin07. The sequence goes on from BTTF01000006.1 coordinate 41,726, forward strand.
CTACACTTTCACCACTAACACTGACTGTTACAGAGGCCTCATCAGGGTCATCAGATGTGATGACAAGGCTGTCACTGAATGTCCCCACTGCCGATGGAGCAAAGCTTATGGTGACAGCACAGCTATCTGATGGAGCAAGCGTGCCTGCACATCCATTCGTGGTGCTGAACGGATCACTAAGTGTGGATACTGAAGTAATGTTAAGGTCTGCCGTACCGTCATTTGTGACGGTTACGATCTTACTGCCGGAATCTCCAACAGTTACACTTCCGAAGTCCACAGATGTCGTGGATACCGTGATGTCAGGCTGAGGAGCAACACCTGTGCCGTTCAATGCCACCTTCACGTTCGGTGAGTCTGGATCGTCAGACGGGATGGAGAGCGTACCTGCAAGGGCTCCCTCTGCCGTCGGTGCAAATACCACATCTACCGTACAGTTGTCTCCAACTGCCACGGCACTGCCTGAGCAGTTATCATTTGCTGTACTGTAGTCACTGCCTGTTACAGCAAGTGTTTCCACATGGAGGGTTGCACTGCCTGCATTTGTAACTGTAACGGTCTGAGCAGAAGTATTTCCGATTATCACGCTGCCAAAGTCCACCGTGGCAGGAGATACTGAAATATCAGGCTCAGGAGTCGATATGCCTGTGCCGCTTAAAGCTACATCCACAACCGATGTATCAGGGTCGTTTGATGATATGGCGGCAATTCCTGTCTTATCACCTACTGTTACCGGTGTAAAGACTATATCTGCCGAGCAGCTCTCATCAGGTTTGAGTGTCGGATTCGTACAGGTTATACTTTTTACACTGAAGTCATCCGTGTCACCGGTCAGTAAGATACCTTCAACCGTAAGGTCTGCTGTCCCTGTATTTTTAATCGTAATCGTCTTTGGCGCTGATGTCTCTCCGACAACAACATTACCAAAGGCAAGGGTTGCGGGCGTAACGGAAATCTTTGGTTCAGGAGTAGTGGGAGCAACACCTGTACCGCTCAATGCCACATCGAAAGGTGTACCAGGGTCGTTCGAGGGGATGGAGAGCGTACCGTTAAGGTCTCCCTCTGATAATGGTGCAAATACTACATTTACTGTACAGCTACCGCTTGATGCTGCAACGATAGTGCCTGAACAATTATCAACTGTAATGCTGAAGTCACCGGTTTTTGTGACCGAACCGATATTAAGGTCTGCTGATCCATCATTTGTGACTGTAAAGGTCTGTGCTGCCGATGTATCTCCAACCGTCACATTACCGAAGGATTTTGCCTCTGGAGAGACGGAAATCTTCGGCTCGGAAACTGACGTACCCGTACCACTCAATGCCACCACATTCGGGGAGCTTGAATCGTTCGAGGGGATGGAGAGCGTACCGGTAAGGGCTCCCTCCGACGTTGGTTCAAATACCACATCCACTGTACAGCTACCGCCTGATGCTGCAACAGTAGCGCCTGAACAGTTATCGTTCTGAATGCTGAAATTACCGGTTGTCGTAAGCGAAACGACATTAAGGACTGCTGAACCTGTATTTTTGACCGTAACGGTCTGGGCTGCTGATGTATTTCCAACCGTCACACTGCCGAAATCAAGGCTCGTGGGTGAAACAGAGATGTTCGGCTCAAGGGATACGGTATTAACAGTGATAGCCCTGCTGCCGGGACCAGAGTCACCGGCAAGGCGGTTGAAGTCGAATATGTTGGCTCCCCCGGGAGTCAATACCTTGGCCTCGGCCCTCACATCCCAGGTGTGGTTACCGTTAGACACGTCATAGGTAAAGGAACCGGTTGTCCAGAGTGCACCGGTGGTCGGATCCGTCGTGGTAAAAGCCACCTCGCTACCATCCATGTACAGCGATATACGCACTATATCTCCGTACAACAGCCAGCCCCACGTGGGTTCGAGTATTCCGTACTTAAAGGTAATCGT